>NZ_JBJTMK010000033.1:0-17962 GCF_046070465.1 Candidatus Planktophila sp.
GGTAGCCCTTGGATCTATCGATTGGAAATCTAGAGTCTCTCGATTTAAACGGTAGGTGCGTCTGCGAGATCTTCCGGTGTATCAGGAGTCATCGCCTTTGGAGCGCCAACAAATGTGAACTTCGCATCTGCATCTACCCCCTCGACATCGACCACAATGCTTTCGCCTGCCTTGAGCTCGCCGAACAAGATGCGCTCTGAGAGCGCATCTTCGATCTCTCGCTGAATCACGCGACGCAATGGACGCGCACCCAGAAGTGGATCGTAACCACGAGCCGCAAGGAGATCCTTCGCCGCCTGTGTGAGTTCGATTCCCATATCCTTCGCCTTGAGGCGATCATCGAGACTTGCCACCATGAGATCCACAATCTGAATGATCTGCTCCTGATTGAGCTGATGGAAGACAATCACATCATCGATACGGTTCAAGAATTCTGGGCGGAAGTGGCTCTTGAGCTCGTCGGCAACCTTGCCCTTCATGCGCTCGTAATTACCGAGCTCATCATCGGCTGCAGAGAATCCAAGACCAAGGGTCTTTGAGATGTCGCGAGTACCGAGGTTGGTTGTCATGATGATGACTGTGTTCTTAAAGTCGACAGTGCGACCTTGTGAATCTGTTAGGCGGCCATCTTCAAGAACTTGAAGAAGTGAGTTGAAGATATCTGGGTGTGCCTTTTCGATTTCGTCGAAGAGAACTACAGAGAATGGACGGCGACGTACCTTCTCGGTCAACTGTCCACCTTCGTCGTAACCGACATATCCTGGAGGTGCACCAAAGAGACGTGATGCTGTATGGCGCTCTGAATACTCAGACATATCCAACTGGATAAGTGCTGTCTCATCACCAAATAAGAATGAAGCGAGTGTGCGTGAAAGTTCTGTCTTACCAACACCAGAAGGGCCTGCGAAGATAAATGAACCACCAGGACGCTTAGGATCCTTAAGGCCTGCACGTGTACGGCGAATTGCTTGTGAGAGCGCCTTGATTGCTTGATCCTGACCGATAACTCGGCGGTGGAGTTCATCTTCCATGCGAAGGAGACGAGCTGTCTCTTCTTCCGTTAACTTAAATACTGGAATACCAGTGGATGCTGAGAGCACCTGAGCTATGAGTTCTTCATCAACTTCAGTGACCTTATCGAGATCTGTTGCCTTCCAGTTCTTCTCGGCTTCGTTCTTCTCTGCGATAAGAGACTTCTCAGTATCGCGAAGTGCTGCAGCACCCTCAAAGTCCTGAGCGTCAATTGCAGATTCCTTTGCCTTGCGAGCTTCAGCAATCTTGGTATCGAATTCGCGGAGTTCGGCAGGTGCAGTCATGCGCTTGATGCGAAGGCGAGAACCTGCCTCATCAATAAGGTCAATCGCCTTATCGGGCAAGAAACGATCTGAGATATAGCGGTCTGCAAGATTTGCAGCTGCAGCAAGTGCACCATCGGTAATAGATACGCGGTGGTGTGTTTCGTAACGATCGCGAAGACCCTTAAGAATCTCAATGGTGTGAGCTACTGATGGCTCTTTCACCTGAATTGGCTGGAAACGACGTTCTAGAGCTGCATCTTTTTCAATGTGCTTACGGTATTCGTCGAGAGTTGTTGCACCAATTGTCTGGAGCTCGCCACGAGCAAGCATTGGCTTCAGAATGCTCGCTGCATCGATTGCACCTTCTGCAGCTCCTGCGCCAACAAGTGTGTGGATCTCATCGATAAAAATAATGATGTCGCCGCGAGTTTTGATCTCTTTAAGAACCTTCTTCAAGCGCTCTTCGAAATCTCCGCGGTAACGTGAACCAGCAACAAGCGCCCCGAGGTCGAGTGAGTAAAGCTGCTTATCTTT
Organism: Candidatus Planktophila sp.; assembly: GCF_046070465.1. Classification (GTDB taxonomy): domain Bacteria; phylum Actinomycetota; class Actinomycetes; order Nanopelagicales; family Nanopelagicaceae; genus Planktophila. The sequence continues at coordinate 1,833 of NZ_JBJTMK010000033.1, forward strand.
TAAGGTCTCTGGGACATCGTTCTTTGCAATTGCTTGTGCAAGACCTTCAACTACTGCAGTCTTACCGACACCAGGTTCGCCGATAAGAACTGGGTTGTTCTTTGTGCGACGAGAAAGAACCTGCATCACGCGTTCGATTTCGCTATCGCGACCGATTACGGGATCTAGTTTTCCTTCACGTGCTGCAACTGTGAGGTTGCGACCGAATTGATCGAGCACCAATGATGTTGATGGTGTTCCTTCTGCGGGTCCGCCTTGTGTCACCGCTTCCTTACCCTGGTAGCCAGAGAGAAGTTGAATCACAGTCGAACGAACGCGGTTGAGATCTGCACCGAGCTTGACGAGAACCTGTGCTGCAACGCCTTCACCTTCACGGATGAGTCCGAGAAGAATATGTTCGGTGCCGATGTAGTTGTGGCCAAGTTGAAGAGCCTCGCGAAGTGAGAGCTCGAGTACTTTCTTCGCGCGTGGAGTAAATGGAATATGTCCGCTAGGTGCCTGCTGGCCTTGGCCGATGATCTCTTCGACCTGTGCACGAACGGCATCGAGTGATGTGCCCATGGATTCGAGGGCCTTAGCTGCAACGCCTTCGCCTTCGTGGATGAGGCCGAGCAGGATGTGCTCTGTGCCGATGTAATTGTGGTTGAGCATGCGTGCCTCTTCCTGCGCCAAGACAACTACGCGGCGGGCTCGATCGGTAAAGCGCTCAAACATCGGTTAACTCCTTCTATCAGGATGCCCAGCCTATCGCCGAGCCTGGGCAGAGCGCGAGGTGAGGTTTTCTATGGCTGTAGAACCCCAAATATGGGGCAGATATTCCCTTGCGACCTACTTATATAGGGCTAGAGGTTGAGGAGCATTCGAGTGTTGCCGAGGGTATTGGGCTTTACGGATTCAAGATCCAAGAACTCGGCCACACCAGCGTCATAGGAGCGCAGAAGCTGGGCATAGACATCTGGTTCGACCGGTGTGCCCTCTATCTCTGTGAATCCGATACTTCCAAAGAATTGCGTCTGGAAGGTGAGGCAGAAGATCCGCTTAATACCGATTTCGCGAGCGCGACGAATAATCTCGCTCAGAATCATGTGGCCAATTCCTTGCTTATGAAATTCATGTGCAACCGCGACGGTACGAACTTCTGCGAGGTCCTCCCACAGAACGTGCAGTGCCCCGCATCCCACAATTACGCCATCTTTTTCGGCAACAACAAATTCTTGAACTGACTCATACAACGTCACAGTCTCTTTCGAGAGCATCTGCCCGGGCGCTGCATATGAATCAACAAGTTCACGGATTGCTTTTACATCGCTAGTGCGCGCTGGACGGACTGAAATCATTGTCTTTATTCGACCTCTGGCTTAACGAGTGGGAACAAGATTGTTTCGCGAATACCAAGACCGGTAAGTGCCATCAGGAGACGATCAACGCCCATTCCCATTCCGCCCATCGGAGGCATTCCGAATTCCATTGCACGCAAGAAATCTTCATCCACTTGCATCGCCTCAAGGTCACCCTTAGCGCCAAGCTGTGCTTGCTCAACTAAACGCTCGCGCTGGATTACTGGATCGATGAGCTCGGAATATCCTGTTGCAAGTTCGAAGCCATCAACATAGAGATCCCACTTCTCAACCACACCAGGTGTCTCGCGATGGGCGCGAACTAGTGGAGAGGTATCTACTGGATAACCCATTACAAATGTTGGTTCGATTAATTGATCAGATGCAACGTGCTCGAAGATCTCTTCAGCAAGCTTTCCTGTGACCCACTTCGGATCAATCTTCATGCCAAGCTTCTCTGCGTACTTCTTTAAATCTGCGTACGGGGTAAGCGCTGTAACAGTCTCGCCAACGCCCTCAGAGATAGCGTCATATAAGGAGATTTCGCGCCAAGTGCCGCCAAGGTCTTTCTGGGATCCATCGGCGTGAGTGACGACATGGGAACCAGCAACAGCGAGCGCTGCATTCTGAATCAATGTGCGAGTGACATCTGCGATTGATCGCCAATCACCGTAGGACATATATGACTCAACCATTGCAAACTCAGGTGAGTGCGAAGAGTCAGCGCCTTCATTGCGGAAGTTGCGGTTGATTTCAAAGACGCGCTCGATTCCGCCAACAACGCAACGCTTCAAGAAAAGCTCGGGCGCAATTCGCATGTAGAGATCCATGTCGTATGCATTGGAGAAAGTCTTAAAGGGACGAGCTGCTGCTCCACCGTGCATTACCTGAAGCATGGGGGTCTCAACTTCGATGAAATCAAAACTATTAAAGGTATCGCGCAGCGAACGCATTACCTGTGGGCGCATACGTGCAGTCGCACGAGCTTCTGGACGAACAATCAAATCAACGTAACGCATACGAACGCGAGTATCTTCAGACATTGGCTTGTGATCGTTAGGTAGCGGGCGAAGTGACTTTGCAGCCAGCTTCCAAGAATTTGCCAAAATTGAGAGCTCGCCACGCTTAGAGGTAATAATTTCACCAGTGACGCTGACGATGTCACCAAGGTCGATATCTGACTTCCATGCATCAAGTGCCTCTTGGCCGACCTTGTCGAGTGACAACATCGCCTGAAGTTCCGTTCCATCACCTTCACGAAGAGTTGCAAAGCAGAGTTTGCCGGTATCGCGCTTAAAGATAATTCGACCCGTCAGAGATTCGATATCTCCTGTGGCAACGTCGATCTCAAGACTTGAGTATTTCTCGCGGATTTCCTTCAGAGACTTGGTGCGATCGACCGCGACCGGATATGGCTCAACGCCCTTTTCAATCAGCCCTGCGCGCTTCTCGCGGCGAATGCGGAGTTGCTCAGGTAGATCATCAACAGCAGCGGGCGTGTTTTCGTTCGTCATAGTGCGCAGAGTCTACCTTTTACGGCTATTGGTTCTTCTCATGGATTAGTCGGAGGCCGATAAGGGTTAAATCTGGCTCATATTCATCGATAGTTTCAGCAACGCCAATAATGAGTGGTGCGAGGCCGCCGGTCGCAATCACAGTTGGTGCCTCATCGTAATCTTGAGCTAACTCTGCAGTAATGCGATCTACGAGCCCATCAACTTGCCCAGCAAATCCAAAGATTGTTCCTGATTGCAGTGCCTCAACGGTGTTCTTTCCAATGACTGATTTTGGACGAATCAATTCAACTTTGCGCAGTTGAGCTGCTCGAGATGCGAGAGCATCAACCGAGATTTCAATACCTGGGGCTAGTGAGCCTCCCAGAAATTCTCCCTTAGGAGATACAACATCGAGATTTGTGGAAGTTCCGAAATCGACCACAATTGCAGGTCCGCCATAGAGATTGTGGGCCGCAAGAGTATTAACAATGCGGTCTGCACCGATCTCTTTTGGATTATCAACAAGCAACTGGACACCAGTCTTTGTTCCGGGCTCCACAATTGTTGTTGGGAGTTCAGCAAAGTAAGTATTGATCATTGTACGGAGTTCACGGAGCGTCGCAGGCACTGTCGAACAGATAGAGAGTCCAGTGAGTGTGTAACCTGCAACAAGTGCGTTGAATTGAAGCCACAACTCATCTGCTGTTGTTCTTGGGTCAGTCTTCACCCGCCATGACTTAACGAGTTCGTTGCCGTCAAAGATTCCAAGCACTGTATTTGTATTTCCTACATCGACCGTTAATAACATCGTTACTCCGCTCTCAAATCTAGACCGATATCCAAAACGGCTGCGCTATGTGTGAGGGCGCCAATGGCAATGAAATCGACTCCGGAATCCGCATATGCTCGAGCACTATCGAGTGAAATTCCACCAGATGCTTCCAGCTTTGTTTCCCCGTTAACGAGAGCAACTGCCTCTGCACACTGAGCAGGAGTCATGTTGTCGAGAAGAATAAGATCAGGCTTTAAGGGCAAGACCTCGCGGAGTTGATCCAGGGTGTCGACCTCAATCTCGATTGGCGCGCTTGGATAAGCGCTACGGACAGCGGAAAATGCTTGCGATACGCCACCTGCTGCTGCGATGTGATTATCTTTGATGAGAGCTGCATCAGAGAGGGACATGCGGTGATTTGTTCCACCCCCCATTCGCACTGCGTACTTTTCTAGTTGGCGATATCCAGGAGTTGTCTTACGAGTATCACGTACTTTGCATGTGGTGCCTGCAACAGCTGCAACCCAATGAGATGTTTCGGTAGCGATACCACTGAGGTGGCCTACAAAGTTAAGTGCAGTACGTTCTGCAAGGAGAATTGCACGAGTATTTCCTTTGACCGTGAGGATGACATCACCGGCTAGGAGAACTTCACCATCATGTTTCTTGATTGCAATATCTGAAAGGCCTACCTCGTGAAGAGTTGCTACAACCATCTCAACGCCTGCTAGTACGCCACTCTTACGGGATACAAAATCAGCAGTACTCACAGAGGTAGTTTCAATTGTTGAGACTGAGGTGATGTCTTCACCGCCCTGTAAATCTTCCTGTAGTGCAACTTTAATCAATTCTCTCTCAATCACTTTGGCGCAACCTCCTGATATCCAGTCGTCCACGATCCGGTTTGATCCAATTGTTGAATGATGCGCTTGCGCCAGAGATCACTCGTCTCCGGGAAATCTTCACGCCAATGTGAGCCACGAGTCTCTTGGCGAATCAACGCTGCTTTGAGAATTGCTTGCGCCAATTGGAAGAGGTTCGTTGCTTCCCATGCTTCGACACACGGTTCGGTACTCCGACGATCCTCAATTCGCGTGAGGTCGGCACTTGTCTTTAACAATGAGTCAGAGGAGCGAAGAACTCCCGCACCGCGGCTCATGCTCGCTTGAATACTGGCGCGCACAGATGGGTCAAGAAGAATTTCACGAGATGCGTTTTCGACAGGTGCACCTGGCTCTGGCGTATGCGCTGCGATATCTGCGGCGATACGTGCACTGAAGACAAGACCTTCCAGTAATGAGTTAGATGCCAGGCGATTGGCTCCATGAACCCCTGAACACGCTGTTTCTCCGCATGCATAGAGGCCGGGCACGCTGGTACGGCCGTTGAGATCCACACGTACTCCACCAGATGCGTAATGGGAGGCTGGAGCAACTGGAATCAACTCTTTCATTGGGTCGATGTTGTGTGCGAGGCAAGAAGCATGGATTGTTGGGAATCGTTTTTCAAATCCTTCAATGTGACGTACATCGAGCCAGACGTGGTGAGCACCAGTCTCATTCATCACGCGCATACTTGCGATTGCTACGACATCACGTGGTGCAAGCTCTGCCATCGGATGGACGCCTTGCATAAATCGATTGCCTTTGTCATCGAGAAGATAGGCACCTTCGCCGCGAACAGCTTCACTAATAAGTGGTTGCTGTCCTTGAGAGTTATCGCCAAGCCACAAGACAGTCGGGTGGAACTGGATAAATTCAACATCGGCAACCTTTGCTCCTGCGCGAAGTGCAAGCGCAACTCCGTCGCCAGTGGAAACTGAAGGGTTGGTGGTTTGTGCAAATACTTGTCCAAGTCCGCCCGTCGCAAGCACCACTGCCTTTGCAAGTGCGCGACCGACTCCATCGCGACTTCCTGCTCCAATAACGTGCAAGGTAACACCGCAGACTTCCCCATCTTGATCTTTCAGTGCATCAAGGACAAGTGCGTGCTCGACAACTTCAATTTCCGGATCTTGCGTCACCGCGGCAAGAAGTGCACGAGATACTTCAGCGCCTGTTGCATCTCCACCTGCGTGAATGATGCGATTGCGGTGGTGTCCGCCTTCGCGAGTAAGAGAGATTTCACCCGATGCTTCAGTGTCGAATTTCGCACCTCGTTCGATTAACTTGCGAACTGCTTCTGGTCCTTCTGTAACAAGAACGCGCACTGCCGAAACATCACAGAGACCTGCGCCTGCATCTAAAGTATCTGTTAAATGCTCTTCTGGTGAATCCCCTTCGCCTAGTGCTGCAGCAATACCGCCTTGTGCCCACTTTGTAGATCCTTCATCGACGCGAGCTTTAGTAACTAAGAGAACGGATAATCCATAAGTACGGCATTGCAGCGCAGTCGTAAGACCTGCGATTCCAGAGCCGACCACGATGACATCTGCAGTTGCAGTCCATCCTGGAGCAGGGGCAAGTAGCTTCATTGCTTCTGCTCGCTCTTCATCGACATATTGTCGAGCAAACGGACACCATTTATCCAGCCAGCGATAATCGCACGCGTGAATTGAGTGGATTCAGTTGGCGTTTGAAAGGTTTTCTCATCGATGTAATCGGCGTAATCCACAGTGAGCAGGGGCTCAGTCGCCAAAATAGACCGAAGCTCCTTCTCGGATGTTGCTTCGCGAAGCGCTTTGGAAATGATGCGCGCTGCGACTCGACCTTCTGAATCAAGTCGAATATTGCGAGAGGACATCGCAAGACCATCCTCCTCACGAATGATGGGTGCTGCAATAATCTCAACCTCATTGGCAATTTCACGAATTAACGCCAACTGCTGGAAATCTTTCTCTCCGAATACTGCAATCTTTGGTTTTACTAAATCAAAAAGCCTGCGAACAACAGTCACTACACCATCAAAGTGGCCAGGTCTCGATGCCCCTTCATACATAGTTGAAATTGGTCCAGCTTTTATCTTTGTAAATCCATCTGGATAGATTTCTTGATACGTTGGAAGCCAGAGATGAGTAACCCCATATTTTTCTGCAAGTTCAATATCGCGATCTGGTGTGCGTGGATACTTCTCTAAATCATCTTTGTTCTCAAATTGAAGAGGATTGACGAAGATGCTTGCGACGACGTTTGTAGCTTTCTCTGCAGCAATCGCGAAGAGTGAACCGTGGCCAGCATGAAGTGCTCCCATAGTGGGAACAAATGCGCAGGCAGATGGAAGGAGCTGTGAATCTGTAACAACTTTCATGGCTCCAGTCCTTTCAGGTACCGGGCTAGCTGATGTATGAAGTCTAAGGCGTTACGGCAATTGCGCCAAAAGGTCGGCTACTTTGCCGTGAGTGAGCAAGATTGCCTCAGGGTCAATGGATAACCATGGTTCTAAGACAAAGCGACGTTCATGTGCACGAGGATGTGGCAGAAGCAGTTCATCTGCGTAGCTAAGGATTCCGCCATATTGAATGAGGTCGAGGTCGATCGTGCGTGGACCCCAATGTTCGATGCGTTCGCGTCCAAGCGCTTTCTCGATTCCGTGAAGTAAAGCTAGCAACTGAGCTGCGGGTAATTCACTCTCTGCAATGAGGACTGCATTGAGGTAATCGGGCTGTTCCGGACCGCCAACTGGAGCAGTAGTGAAATAGGAAGAGACGGCAATGACTTCAAGTGAATCCTTGAGAAGCGCTACTGCCACATCCATCTGTTCTTGGGGATTGCCAATATTGGCGCCCAGTGCGATGACGGCTCTCATGGGCGGCAGATCGTTACGGAAATGTCAGTAACCGTTTCACTGACGGGAGCAGATGGCTTATGTACTGTAACTGCGATCTTTTGTATATGTGTGAAGTTCTCAAGAATCGTATCTGCGATAAAACCTGCGAGTCGCTCAATTAAATCAAATTGCAGTTTTTCAATCGCTTCTTTCGCAATTGCAGTCAAAAGTCCATAATCAACTGAGTCTGCGAGATTGTCGCTATAGCTTGCCGCAGTGAGATCGATGTCAATATCGAGATCGACGAAGAAGTTCTGTCCATCTCGCTTCTCAAAGTCGAATACACCGTGATAGCCAAAGCCCTGAATGCCTTTGATGGTTATCTTGTCGCTCATCACTTCACCAACTCTACGTGAGGCGCAACGCTATGGACGCGCACTGCCCAAATGCCTTTTCCTATTAATGATTGCGAGATTGCAAGAGTCCCTGCTTCGCGCTCATCGGGAGTTTCTCCACCGATAAATCTCTTACGAGAGTGGCCAATTAAGACTGGATACCCAAGCGAGGTGAATTCATCGATGCGATTAAGTATCTCCCAGTTGTGCTCTGCATCCTTTGCGAAACCCAGCCCTGGATCGAGAATGATTTTCTCTTGTGCAATACCGGCAGCGAGTGCCTTATCGAGCTGAATAGTGACCTCATTAATGACATCTTCAACGACATCGCCGTACTGCGCCATGGAGTTCATCTCTTTTGAGTGACCGCGCCAATGCATCAGGGTGTAGCTGCATCCGAGTTGAGCAACAGTTGAGAACATCTCGGGATCTGCCGCTCCCCCGCTGACATCGTTGACGATGATGGCACCTGCTTCTACAGCTAGCTTGGCAGTCGATGCGCGCATAGTGTCGACGCTGATATCAGCGCCTTTGCCGGCAAGGGCTTTAATGACAGGGATTACGCGACGTTGTTCCTCTTCAGCGCTGACTCTCTCTGCACCTGGACGTGTGGATTCTCCGCCAACATCAATGATGTCTACGCCTTCATCAATCATTTGAAGGCCGCGTTGTACCGCGTGCTCTAAGGTGTAGTGCTTTCCGCCGTCAGCAAAGGAATCCGGTGTGACATTAAGGATTCCCATGACCAACATCGTCTTATCGATTCGTAATGAGACTTACTGCTTCAGCACGTGTAGCGGGATCGCGAAGTACACCTCGGACAGCAGATGTCGTTGTGCGTGCTTGTGACTTACGTACACCGCGCATCGACATGCAGAGATGTTCACAATCAATAATTACAATAACGCCCATCGGCTTAAGAAGCTCCACCATTGCATCTGCAATCTGTGTTGTTAATCGCTCTTGTACTTGCGGACGTCGCGCATAGAGATCCACAAGACGCGCAACTTTTGAGAGACCTGTGATTTTTCCGCTGGGGATATATCCAACATGTGCGACACCATGGAAAGGAGTGAGGTGGTGTTCGCAATGCGAGAAAACTTCGATATCGCGGATAATCACGAGCTCTTCATGGCCGATATCAAAAGTTGTTGTTAAAACATCCTCTGGGCGCTGCCATAGTCCCTCGAAGTTCTCTTTAAATGCTCGCGCAACACGTGCCGGAGTATCTTGAAGTCCTTCTCGATCGGGGTTTTCACCGAGAGCAAGTAGTAATTCACGAACAGCTTTCTTCGCGCGCTCTTGGTCAAATGGCGCACTTGCGCGACCATCGCCTTCACCCATAGAGATTGAGCTGATTTCGCTCATTACTCAGTTGCCTTCTTGACGCGACGTGCGCGCTTTGGCTTCTCTGCCTCTGCTTCTACCACTGGCGCGACTCTCTCGGTCAACGCAACTGGAGGAATATCAGATGGAATACGCGTGAGTGAACCCGTCCACTTTGGACGTTCTGGCCACATCACAACATTGGCAAAGATTTCTGCAATCTCTTCCTTGTTAATTGTCTCCTTCTCAAGAAGCACAACAACCATCGCATCAAGCGCATCACGATTTGCTACCAAGATATCGAAGGCTTCCTGGTGGGCATTTTCGATCATCTTGCGGATTTCAGTGTCGATGGTGCTTGCAAGGGCTTCGGAGTAATCGCGCTGATGGCCATATTCGCGACCAAGGAATGGAGCTGTTGAATCTCCACCCAGCTTGATAGCGCCGATTGCTTCAGTCATTCCGTACTGAGTCACCATTGCGCGGGCAAGAGCAGTTGCCTTCTCAATGTCATTGGAAGCACCGGTTGATGGATCGTGGAAGATAAGTTCTTCAGCTGCGCGCCCACCTAATGAGTAAGCCAACTGATCGAGCAACTGATTGCGAGTTGTTGAGTACTTATCTTCATCAGGAAGAACCATTGTGTAACCCAGCGCGCGACCACGAGGCATGATCGTCACCTTATGAACTGGATCTGTATGCGGAAGTGCACGCGCAACAAGTGCGTGACCAGCTTCGTGATAGGCAGTGACGCGACGTTCTTCCTCTGACATCAAACGAGTCTTGCGCTGTGGTCCACCCATAACGCGATCAATTGCCTCATCAAGTTGTGGATTGGTGATGACCTTCTTGCCTTCGCGTGCCGCAAGAAGCGCCGCCTCATTAAGTACGTTGGAGAGATCTGCACCAGTGAAACCTGGTGTGCGGCGTGCATAAGCTACAAGATCCACATCTGCTGAAAGTGGCTTGTTCTTTGCATGCACCTTAAGAATATCGCCGCGACCTTTGAGGTCAGGGCGATCAACTGGAATCTGGCGATCAAAGCGACCTGGGCGCAATAGCGCTGGGTCAAGTACATCCGGACGGTTGGTCGCAGCAATCAGAATAACCTGACCATTTGCTTCAAAGCCATCCATCTCAACGAGCAACTGGTTGAGAGTTTGTTCGCGTTCGTCGTGACCGCCACCCATGCCAGTTCCGCGCTGACGGCCTACTGCATCAATTTCATCGACGAAAATAATTGCAGGTGCATTGGCCTTTGCTTGAGCGAAGAGATCGCGCACACGTGCAGCACCGACACCTACAAACATTTCAACAAAGTCAGAACCTGAGATTGAGTAAAAAGGAACTTTTGCTTCGCCCGCTACTGCGCGAGCAAGAAGTGTCTTACCTGTTCCGGGAGGACCAAAGAGCAATACACCCTTTGGAATCTTTGCACCGAGTAATTGGTACTTCGTTGGATCAGAGAGAAAATCTTTGATTTCTTCCAGCTCGCCGATTGCCTCATCTGCACCTGCAACATCTGCAAAGGTGTTCTGTGGGACATCAGGGTTTTGAAGCTTGGCACGTGACTTTCCGAAGCTAAATACACGGTTACCGCCTTGAGCACTGCTCATCATTAAGAAGAGCAAGAATCCGATAACAAGAATCGGCCCGAATGAGAAGAGCAGTGACATAAAGATTGATTGCGTTGGAACATCAACATCCCAGCCCTTTACAGGTGGGTTAGCTGTCAGCGCATCAACGATTGTTGGCTCTTGGCGAATGACATAGGAGGCCTCAACTTTTGTTGCGCCCTTAATAGTCTTTCCATCTTTGAGAATTAATTGAATCTTCTGGCTCTTATCAATGAGCAACGCGGACTTCACATCAGATTGAGCGATTGCATCAAGTGCCTGTGAAGTAGTGACAAGCGTGTAGCGATTTGCAGCGCTTGTAATCTGACCGAAGATCGATACTGCAAAGATTGCAACGATGATCCAGAAGAGAGGTCCTCGGAAAATCTTCTGCGCACGAGTCTTTGGCTCAGGCTTGCCATTCGGCTTTGTGTTCTTGGCCGGAGCTATCTTCTTCAGCGGATTATTAATCTTCTTCTTTTCATCACTCATGAGATGGCCTATTCGTACATGTGCTTTGCAAGCACACCGATAAATGAAAGGTTGCGATACTTCTCATCAAAGTCGAGGCCATAGCCCACAACGAATTCCTTAGGGATATCGAAGCCTACGTACTTCACATCAACTTCAACTTTGGCAGCCTCTGGCTTGCGCAAAATTGTCAGAATCTGAACATCTGCTGCGCCACGAGATTCAAGGTTTGCCTTGAGCCAGGAAAGCGTCAAACCTGTATCGACGATATCTTCAACGATAAGAACGTTGCGACCAGTGACATCGGTATCGAGATCTTTAAGGATGCGAACTACGCCGGAAGACTTTGTTCCTGAACCATATGAAGAGACAGCCATCCAATCCATCTGAATATGAGTCTGCATTGCACGAATCAGATCTGCCATCGCCATGATTGCGCCCTTCAGCACACCCACGAGCAAGATGTCGCGACCCTTGTAATCCTCATCAACCTGAGCTGCTAGCTCTGCAACACGTGCTTTCAGTTGTTCTTCTGTTGCGATGACGCGCTCTACATCGGTTCCGACTGCTGCAAGATCCACTTGGCTTTGCTCCCTATTGATCGAGGTCGATAGGAAACTCTGCCCCTATCGCGAGAGGGACAGTCTGCCCGAAATACGCTCAACCTTCACACCGCCGGCCAAGCTGACCGCCCCCTGGCCCTTCCACGCACAAATGAGGGCATCGATTGCCCCGATCTGCTCGAAGGTCAGCTGACCCGGGGTGGCTCCGGCAGCGAGAGCTGCTCTGCGAATAATGCGGGTGCGGATTGCACGAGGCAGGCCGGCCAAACGTTCGCAGTCGAGGTCGGTCGCCTCGCGATCGGCCCAGGCATCGAGGGCGTCGGCATCATCGCGGAGGAGTGCGGCACTTCGCACTAAGGCTCGTGAAATTCCAGGATCCAGGTTTGCCTTTAGATACGGAATGACTTCTCGGCGAACTTTCACTCGAGTGAATTCAGAATTGAAATTATGTGGATCGCTCCAGAAATCTAAATTCCACTCACTGCAAGCTTGTTCAATTTCTTCGCGCGTAATTGAAAGGAGTGGGCGAATGTACATTCCATTCTCTACCGCCATTCCTGATAAAGAACGTGCACCCGAACCACGAGCGAGCCCTAGCAGAACGGTTTCAGCTTGGTCATCTCGGTTGTGTCCTAAGAAGATTTTCTGAGCTTGCGTTTCTTGAGCGCTCTCCATAAGAGCCGCATAGCGTGCATCACGAGCGCCACTTTCGAGGCCGGACTCAAGAGAGACCACAACTTTCTTAGTAATGACTTGAACATAACCGAGTCCCTTCATTTGTTGCACAACACGTGCTGCCTGCAAATGAGAATCTTCTTGTAGTTGATGATCGATTGTGATTGCAATTGGTGTGAGCGCAAGTGGCTTAGCTTCAATAACGAGTGCTGCTGCAAGTGCAAGTGAATCTGCGCCGCCAGAGACAGCTACAAGAAAGGTGTCCCCTGCCTCTAATTGTGAAAGGAATGGCTTGACTGCGTTGCGAATTGCAACTGTGGCCTCAACCATCTTCTTAAACTCGACCGCCGAATGGCATCAAGCCTTTAACTGAGTAAATGTTGGAATAGAGAAGGCCAGCGTTCTTTGAATTAGCTTCCCACATCATTCCGTTGCCAGCATAAATAGTGATGTGGTGAATGGTCGAAATTGTTCCCTTGTATGAATAGAAGAGAAGATCGCCAGGCTGTAATTGAGTAAGAGGTACGTGATAGGTATAACCGGCGTACAACGCTGAGTTAAGGCGATCCCAGTTTGGCCAGCCAAGACCTGCAGACTTGTATGCGGCAAACACAAGGCCAGAACAGTCGAAGGTATTTGGACCTTGCGTGCCCCACACATATGGCTTCCGTGCTTGAACCTGCTTCTTCGCAAACGCTACTGCTGCAAGACGTTGAGACTCTGTTGTGCGAATTGTTGAACGACCCTTGAAACCGCGGTCAGGCCACACCTTTGCTTGGTTGATGGTTGTAGCCGCAGTATTAGCTTGGCTCTCTTCCAGAAGTGCAAGCTGTCTTTGTTGTTCCAAAGTAACTCGCACATTTTTTGCCTTTGCGAGTTCTGCCATCAACTTATCTTGAACAGCACGAAGCTTATCTACTTCCTTCTGTTGAAGTGCCTGTGCATCATCGGCAACTTTCTTGGCAGCTGCAACTTTAGCTGTTGCAATTACCTGAACTGCTCGGGCTTCATCCGCCTTCTTCTTTGCTTCACGAGCAACAATCTCTGCCGCTTTGAAACGAGCAAGCGCAGTTGAGTTGCGAGCACCTAATGTGTTGAGTGTGGAAAGTTGATCCATAATATCTTGTGGACCATTTGCACTGAGCAAAGGTTGAATATCGCTAAGGCTTCCACCCATGATGTAGGCATTGGACGCCATCTTGCCAATTGTCTTATGAGCCTCTGAAACTGCGAGAGCTGTTTCCGCAGCGTGCTTTGCCGCAGCGTTGGCTGCGGCGGTTGCGATGTTGAGTTCTTGCTGGGCCTTGAGGTAGAGAGCCCGTGCCGCATTGGCCTTCGCGGTTAATTGGCGCAGAGTTTGATTCGCTGCCGCAAGTTTCTTTGCCGCTGCATCCGCCGCCTTTTTCTTCGCCGCCTCTGCAGCTTTTGCCGCTTCAATCTCAGCCAGAGTGGGCTTTGGCTTTGCGATTGCGGGGGTTGTGGCAAGGGTCAGCGCACCCATGAGGGTAAGGGCAATGACTGACTTGCGGCGCATTATTCAAGAATAATTGAGGGATGCACCCAACGCAGTGCAAACTCGCCAGATGTCGCTAGTTAGCCACATCTCTCTTTGCGAATGAGTATGAAGAGACCACAAGGGCAAGTAATACGTAGGAACTTCCCAGAATCAACGCATGCGAATAGGAAAGTAATAGTGTACCGCCTTGAGCAATTGTTGCCAATTGATTGCCTGGCATCCAATCAAGAGTTACTGGCTTTACAGCACCAATAAGATTTTCAAGAATCAGTAACCAGACCAGCGCAATAGAGATAGCAGAAATTGGTGAGCGCAGAAGGATTCCGAGGGCGATTCCGATCACTGCATAGAAAACGATCGAGATGTACACATTTACCAAAGTATGGGCGATTGCTGACCAACCCTCGGATGTGAACCAGAGATCGGTTGAAACCTTGGCACGATCCGATAAGTACAGTGATATAGCGACACTAATGATGGCATTGATGACTACGAATAGAAGTGCGAATGACTTCATGGCAGCGTACTTTCCCATCAACAAGACAAGACGTCGCGGCTGACGCACTAGAAGATTGCGAAGAGTTCCATAGGTGTATTCCTGAGCGCTCTGTGCCGCAAACACACAGAGGACGATGATTCCAAGCAAACCGCCGATAGAAGCAAAGCCATAGACAGAACCAGATGCGAGATTTAAAACATCCCTGCCGATGCGACGGCCGCGGTCGCCATTGCCATCGGGTGAATCAATCATCAAGTAAACAAATGAAGTAATCAGGCCATTGAAGAAGATGGCTGCAGCAAAAGTGCCGAAAAACAAGGTAGGACGGCGAATTTTGCGCCATTCAGCGAAGAAGACTTGAATCATGACTGACCTCCTGTCATCTCAAAGAATGTTTCTTCGAGGTTAGGCAAAGTTGGAGTCAGCTCTGCAAGCGTGATGCCGGCTTCGAATGCCAACTTATTCAGCACTGGCGCCCATTGATGTGGCCCTTCAATGTGAGCTTGGCTATGTCGAATTGTTGTGTGGTGGCCGTGTGCTCGTGCTATCTCCGCGATTGTTACGAGATCTGATTCGTTTTCAGTCTTCACAATAATTGTCGGCTTCTGATTGAAGAGAAGTTCTTCAATTGCGCCAGCAAAGACAACTTCACCTTTACGGAGCATGACAATGAATTGAGAGATGATTTCGATTTCAGAGAGCAAGTGCGAAGAAACAAAAACTGTTGTTCCTTGTGCTGCAAGTCGCTTTAAAAGATCGCGGACTTCTTGAATGCCTTCTGGGTCTAAACCATTTGTAGGTTCATCGAGAATCAAGAGCTCCGGATTAGGAAGAAGTGCTGCTGCGATTCCCAAACGCTGCTTCATTCCCAGTGAATATGTTTTGTACTTATCTCCACCTCGTCCAGACAGGCCGACAAGTTCTATGAGTGCATCAACTCGATTAATGTCGACGCCTCCCATGGTTGCAAGAACTTTGAGATTTTCTGCACCAGAGAGCGCTGGATAGAAGGCAGGGCCTTCGATCATCGCGCCGACTGAGGAGAGATATTTCTTGGGCTCTGAAATTGAATGACCCAGCACCGTGCCCGTGCCTGATGATGGTGAGATAAGGCCTAAGAGCATTCTGATTGTTGTTGTTTTGCCTGCGCCATTGGGGCCGACGAATCCGCAGATTGTTCCTTTGGGAACAGTAAAGGTTGCGGCTTTCACCGCCGCGATGTTCTCGTACTGTTTGGTAAGACCAGCTACTGAGATTGCGGGTGTGCTCATAAGAGGCACTATAACCACTCCAGATGTGAGTCCTCTAAGATTCCTGCATGAGTAAAGATGCCTGGGGATACCAGCCTCGAAATACACGTCCTGCACCAGATTGGGATGTTGAACCACAGACTGATGCGATTCGTGCGGGACTTGTCCGCACAGGCTTTGGCGAAACCTCAGAGGCGCTCTTCCTCAATAGTGGTTTCACGTACTCATCTGCGCAAGAAGCTTTCGATGCATTTACCGACGAGACCGACCATTATCTTTACAGCCGCTTCCACAATCCAACTGTTGCCATGTTTGAAAAGCGTCTGGCTGCTCTGGAGGGCGCAGAGTTCTGTCATGCATTTGGTTCAGGAATGGCTGCAGCTTTTGCTTCACTCGCCTGCATCGTTGAAGCCGGAGATCACATCGTTGCCTCAGCAGCAATGTTCAGTTCATGCCACGTGATCATTACCGAAATTTTGCCTAAGTGGGGCGTCACCTACGAGCTTGTG
>NZ_JBJTMK010000034.1:0-8235 GCF_046070465.1 Candidatus Planktophila sp.
CTTGGTCAGCTTTTATCCATGAGAGCGGCTCTGCGCGATTGCGAATTGTGAAGTAGAGAAAGTCTCCTGTACGTGATCGCAACAGAGCAGAGCCACTTTCATGGATAAAAGCTGACCAAGAATCAGCGGTTCTATTTGCCGAAACCCTGGCTAGTTTCACCGCTGAAACTATTGAATATAAGGGTCTCCAGAAGGACCATCAAGCAATTATCGATTATCTACGCAATTAACCCAGAAGTGACTTCATCTGCTTGTAAATAAGATTAGCCGCGAATATCGGATTGATGCGAGAAAGCCTGTCCATCATCGTCGCATCTTTTCCAACTGTAATTCGTGGCTTGTTCTTTTCAATTGCATCAACCATCTTCTTTGCGGCAATAGATGCAGGTAGCGACTTAAATTTGGAAGAGTCAGCATCGACACCCGGCATCGCGATTCCGGAATTTGTCGTGATATTGGTTGCGACTGCCCCTGGAAAGACAACAGTGACGCCAACATTGGAATCCATGAGCTCTGATCTCAGGCCCTCGGTCAGCAACTTAATGGCTGCCTTAGAGGCGCCATAAACGCTCTGTCCGGGAACAGGGGCATATGCGCCCATCGATGAAACATTGAGGATATGGGCTTCGGGGCGAGATAGAAGTCCTGGCAAGAAAGCTTTGATTAAAGTTAAAGGTCCATAGAAATTTACATTCATGACTTTCTCGGCTTGCTCAATCGAGAGATCTTTAATCGGTATAAATGGCTGGATGATGCCTGCATTGTTGACGAGGGCATCAATGGATCCAACTTTTGAAGGAAGTGCAGCAACTGCGGCACGATCGGTAACATCGAGGGTAAGTGGCGTAACTGCAGAACTAGCCAGGCTCGCTGTTTCTTCAACAGAGCTCTGATGCATATCAACAGCAATCACGCGAGCTCCGCGTCGAACAAGTTCTAATGTGATTTCACGGCCCATTCCACTGCCGGCACCTGTGACTAGTACTACTTTGTCCTTAAGTTTCATATTTGCAGTCTACGCTTGGAACATGGTGATTAATAAGAGCGAACGTGGTGGGTCAGCGCTCATTGTGATTGATGTTCAAGTCAATGTTGTTGCTGACGCCTTTGAGAGAGATGCAAAAGTAGCAAACATGGTTACAGCTGTCTCTAAAGCGCGTGCTGCTTCGGTTCCAGTTATCTGGGTGCGTCACTCCGATGAGGGCATGACAATCAACTCCGATGGATGGCAGATTGTTCCAGAGCTCACTCCCCTGCCTGGTGAACCCATTATTGAGAAGAAGTTCCGCAGCACCTTTGTCGAAACCAATTTTGAAGAGGTTCTTGAATCACTCAAGGTCAGCCACCTCTACATCTGTGGCGCCGAAACCAATAACTGTGTGCGGCATACATCAATGTCAGCCCTCGAATCAGGGTATGACATCACGTTAATCGAAGATGCTCACACCACAACTGGATTTGAATGGAACGGATATGTCATGGATGCAGCCCGTACCATCGATGAGCAGAACACCAACTTTATGGGCTACTCACTCCCTACCTGTAGCGCTGATGTAAAACCGGTAGGTGCGCTATGGAATTAAAATTCGGCCTCGATACCTTCGGAGATATGCAGAATGATGACAATGGCACTCCCATTCATGCAGCTCAGGTTATTCGCAACCTTGTAGATCAAGCTGTACTTGCCGATGAGCTCGGTATTGACCACATTAATGTTGGTGAACACCACCGCGATGATTTCGCAGTCTCTGCGCCGGATACGGTTCTTGCAGGTATTGCTACCAAAACCAAGCGAATTGTTCTAGGCACCGGCGTCACTGTTCTCTCCAGTGACGATCCCATTCGCGTCTATCAGCGCTTTGCAACTATTGATGCTCTTTCCAATGGGCGCGCTGAAATCACCGCTGGTCGCGGTTCTTTTATCGAATCATTTCCGCTCTTTGGATATAGCCTCGACGACTACAGCATTCTCTTTGAGGAAAAGCTCCAAATACTCGCTGAGCTCATTAAAGAAACTCCAGTGAACTGGTCTGGCTCAATTCGAACTCCACTCATTAATCAGCAGGTGTATCCCAAGACCGAAAAGGGCGCTCTCACAGTTCGCGTAGGCGTTGGCGGAACACCAGAATCTGTTGTGCGAGCTGCACGACTTGGCATGCCTATGGCTCTCGCCATTATTGGTGGAGATCCGGCGCGCTTTGCCCCATTTGCACACCTTTACCGTAGCCGCTTAGCAGAGTACGGAAAGCCCGAGCTACCTATCTCTATTCACTCACCCGGGCATTGCGCAGATTCAGATGAGCAAGCTCTTAACGAACTATGGCCGAATTACTTTGCGCTCTATAACAAGATTGGCCGCGAACGTGGTTGGGCTCCAACGACGCAAGAACACTTTATGACCGAAGCTCAGCATGGCTCGCTTTACGTTGGTTCGCCAGAAACAGTTGCACGGAAGATTGTCTACGCTCTGAAATCGGTGGGCGCACAGCGATTTGATTTCAAGTACTGCAATGGCCCGATGCCGCAGAAGCAGTTGATGCGCTCGATTGAGTTGTATGGCACAAAGGTGATTCCCCTAGTGCGCGAAATGATGTCTGGGGAATAAAGAGCCTTTGCTTCAGGTTTAAAAGGGTGTGAGTACACATTTCCCAAACCAATCTTCCGAAGAAGGCAAGTCGGCACTTGAACAATACGGCGTTGACTTAACGTCGCGTGCCCGTGAAGGAAAACTGGATCCTGTTATTGGACGCGACAATGAAGTACGTCGCGTCATTCAAGTTCTCTCACGTCGCACCAAGAATAACCCGGTACTGATTGGAGAACCTGGCACCGGAAAGACTGCGATAGTAGAAGGCCTTGCGCTTCGAATCGCTACTGGTGACGTTCCGCTCGGCCTTAAAGATAAGCGAGTGATTTCCCTAGATTTAGGTTCACTCATCGCTGGTGCAAAGTTCCGCGGTGAGTTTGAGGAACGTCTTAAGGCGGTCCTGGATGAAATCAAAGAAGCTGAAGGCGAAGTAATTACCTTTATCGATGAATTGCATACCGTTGTTGGCGCTGGCGGAATGGGTGGCGCAATGGATGCAGGAAATATGCTGAAGCCCCTTCTTGCACGAGGTGAGCTCCATATGATCGGAGCAACAACGCTTGATGAGTACCGCCAATACATTGAAAAAGATGCCGCACTAGAGCGTCGTTTCCAGCAAGTTTTAGTCGGTGAGCCAAGCGTCGAAGACACAGTGGCAATTTTGCGCGGAATCAGAGAGAAGTACGAAGCGCATCATAAAGTGACGATTGCCGACAGCGCCTTAGTGGCTGCAGCAACTCTTTCAAACCGATACATCACGCATCGATTCTTGCCGGATAAGGCTATCGACCTTGTTGATGAAGCAGCTTCTAGACTTCGTATGGAAATTGACTCCTCCCCTGAAGAGATCGATCAGTTACAAAGAGCTGTAGATCGTTTAACCATGGAGGAGTTTGGGCTCTCGAAAGAGAAGGACTCATCGTCGAAGGAACGCCTCCAGGCTCTGCGAGATGAACTTGCGCTGAATAAGTCAGAGCTCTCGGAGTTGAAGAAAAGGTGGGAGATTGAGAAGAACGCCCTCGACCGGATTGGTCAATTAACAGAAGAGATGGACCACATCCGAAGCGAAGCAGATAAGGCTCAACGCAATGGCGAGCTCGAGAAGGCGGCCCGTTTAATGTATGGACGCATGAGGGAGATAGAGAACGAGCTCTCTGAAGCTCGTTTCAATGCAGTGAGCAGAACCTCTATGGTGAAAGAAGAAGTCACGGCGGATGAAATTGCCGAGGTAATTTCAGCATGGACAAAGATTCCTGTCGGGCGCTTGCTTCAGGCGGATAGTGATCGACTGATTCATCTTGAGAGTGAACTTTCTAAGCGCGTTATTGGACAAGAAAATGCAATTCGATCTGTTGCCGATGCAATCAGACGTTCACGTGCAGGAATCTCCGACCCTAATAGACCTACTGGAACATTCCTCTTTCTAGGTCCGACAGGAGTAGGTAAGACTGAACTTGCAAAGACACTTGCTCAATTCCTCTTCGATGACGAACGCGCGATGGTGCGAATAGATATGAGTGAGTATGGAGAAAAGTTCTCAGTCTCACGGTTAGTTGGTGCACCTCCGGGCTATGTTGGATATGAAGAAGGTGGGCAGCTCACCGAAGCGGTTCGCCGCCGTCCATATTCTGTCATTCTGCTGGATGAGGTGGAGAAAGCCCATCCTGAGGTCTTTGATTTACTTCTTCAGGTCTTCGATGATGGACGCCTAACAGATGGGCAAGGTCGCACCGTCGACTTCCGAAACGCAATCATCATCATGACTTCAAATCTAGGTTCGCAATTCTTGATTGACTCCAACCTTGATCGAACTCAGAAGGAGTCTGCCGTGATGAACACGGTCTATTCCTCCTTTAAGCCGGAGTTCCTCAATCGCATCGATGATGTTTTGATTTTTGATGCGCTTGAGAGAAAGGAGATTTCTCGCATCATGGAGCTTCTCGTTGATGATCTACAGAAGCGACTCAGTGAGCGCCATATCCAATTAGCACTTGATGATCGGGCAAAGAGTTGGTTGATGGAATCCGGTTTTGACCCACAATTCGGTGCTCGTCCACTGCGCAGGGCTATTCAAAAAGCAATTGGAGATCCACTTGCCATGAAAATACTTGCCGGTGAGATTCCAGATAATTCAATGGTGAGTATCACTGCACAATCCCCCGATGCGGTAAACCTCGACATTTCTCTGAAGGTTTAGCGGTGGTGTCCACGCTCATTAAATGAGCGCAGTGCACGCAGGCCATCGGATGGCCAGATGGAAATCGATGAGATGGAACACGGAGTTGCATCCATATGGAATACGCCATCGTTAGGTCCGCCGATTGCGATATTGGCCGCTGACTTGATGACACCATTGTGGGTAACAATCACCACTTTCTTGCCTGGGTACTCAGCAACAATCTTCTCCATCGCAGCCTCAACGCGAATGCGTGCCTCATCGTAAGACTCACCTCCACCAGGTCGAAATGAAGATGAGTTGAGCCAAGCCTGATAGTCATCGGGAGTCTCAGCTTTTACCTCTTCAATCGATTTTCCATCCCATGAACCGAATGAAAGTTCGTACCAATCTTTGTCATAGACAATTTCAAGCCCGGTTTCGGCAGCGATTGCCTCTGCAGTCTGACGCGTGCGCTGAAGTGGTGAAGCAACCAGTACATCTGGCTTGAGCTTTGCCACTTCGCCAGCAACGCGTTCTGCTTGTGCCAAGCCATCTGCAGTCAGCTCTGGATCTAGCGCACCCACACCTGAAAATTTGCGAGTTGGAGTGAGAACAGTTTCACCATGGCGCACCAAATAAAGCATCGTTGGTACTTCAGAGCTGCGAAGTCGGTCGGTTAAATAATTCTCTTGAATCACTGCAGCTGGCTTGTGAGCGCTTCCACCATCGAGGGCCTTATTAGCCAAGCGATCTGCATGAGAGTTCTCATCGCGAGGAATCCACTTATAAGTAACCAATGTTGGATTGTGCGCATTTCGACATTGCTTTGCAAGATCACGCATATCAGCATGCTTAATCTGCCAACGGCCAGACATTTGTTCGACAACTAACTTTGAATCCATTGCTACTTCAATTGTTGCTTCAGGATCGAGTTGATGAATATGTGTCAGGCCAGCAAGTAGTCCACTGTATTCGGCAACGTTATTTGTTGCTGTTCCAATAACATCAAAGAGCTCTGCCAAAATTTTGCCATTTTCAGAAACGACCGCACCATACCCCGCAGGGCCAGGATTTCCTCGGGAACCGCCATCTGCAGTGAGCTTAAACGTGCGCGCCATGGATTGTTACTCGCGCACTAAAATGCATCGACACTGCTCACAGCGCACTACTTCATCCGCCGGCAAAGTTGAGATGCGCTGGACTTCAGTCGTATTTATTGTGAGGTGGCAACCCTTGCACTCATTTCCCACAAGCGGAGCTGCACCATTTCCGTTGTTATCTGCTGCTAATTTCGCATATAGATCCTTGAGATCCTGGGCGATTGGCGCAGCGATAGCTGCTCGCTTCTCTGCCACTGCAGAGCGCTCGTTGATAATAATTGTCAGCGCATTTTCTTTCTTGATTTCGAGCTCTGCAATCTCTGCGTTGAGCTGCTCTTCTTCGCTGCTGAGCTCATTAATGCGATTTGTAATGCCATCTACCTGAACCATGATTGCAAGCTCTGCCTCTTCAAGTTCAGCACGGCGCTGGCCGAGTGTCACAAGCTCGTGCTGAGTCTGTTCAAGTTCTTTGGCGGTGCCTGTACCTGAATTGAGGCGAGCCTCATCGCGTTGAATGCGTGTGACGATTTGTTCGACATCGCCCTCTGCGCGTGAGAGTTCGCGCTTTACATCGGTGCGTTCTGTCTCTGCAGCAATGCGTAAATCGCGCACATTGTTGCGCTTGATTGTTGTCGCGTTGAGCGCGGCTGACTCTGGAAGAGTTGCTTCACGCTGAGCCAATGAAGCTAGTTGATCATCGAGTCGCTGGACCTCAAGAATTGCTTGCTGGTCGTGATGGGATGCTTTCATGCGAATAGTTCCTGACCATATTTGAAGTAGATAGCGAGAATGAGCACAGCGTAGGTAACGGTGTAGAGGACCCGACCCCAACCGCGATTAAGGAATTCAACGAGCGAGGCATGACGCGCCTCGGAGAGATTCCAGATATTTTCCAGAACGGCTACACGCGTAATCGTTGAAAAAACTGTGACCGTAGATATTGTGACAAGAAGGCACCATGGGCAGAGTGCATGAATGACAAAGAGTGATTGGGAAAGTAACCAGAGCGCAAAGAGCAACCCAAGTCCATACCCCACATGTGCAACTCGCATAAATTTACGTGGGAAGACGACAAGTGAAAGTCCTGCAATTGCCACAGTAATGACAACAGGCTCAAGCATCAATCCGATAAATGAATTGGGGAATCCGAGAAGTGTTGACTGCCAAGATTTAGCGACCTTGCCGCATGAGACGACGGCGTTGATATCGCAGGAAAGCTTGCTTGAAGGAGATCCAGCCAGCTTGACCGCATCGTAAGAAAGAACCAAAGAAGCGATTAAGGAAAGAGTCGATGAAACAAGCATCGCCCAGTAGGTCTTGCGATAAGCGCGCAAACGTTCGACAGTGCCGGTTTCAGACATGGCGCGAGTTTACCGTCTTTCGCAGTAAGTGAAGTTATGCATCAATCGGAAGCCAACGCCCTTATAGAGGCGTTGAGCGCTCTCATTTTGATGTCTGACTCCGAGACAGAGATACTTCTCTCCTAATTGATGCCCCGCAATCAGGCACATTTCCATCAATTGCTTACCAAGGCCCTTGCCGCGAAGTTCTGAGTGAGTTGCAACAGATGAGATCACGACTCGACCAGATTCCCACCGACAGAGAGCAGCGACTGCCGCCAACTTGCCCTCACTGATGACCTCGACCCATTGGATAATTTCGTCATTGCCTGGGAAGACTGATGAGTCAGGTGCATGTGCCTTGAGAAAGGCATCAATATCAGAATCACTCGCTGTTGCGGCAGCGATTTCCTGGCCTCCGATTGTGGGCGCCCAATATGAATCCCATTCAACGACTGCTTTAAATTCATCAGGTAGCGCCACAATTCCGCGGCTTTCTAAAGAAAAGTTCTTCCAGTCTGAAGGGATGGCGGGTGATGCGCCGAGCGCGATTCCATAGATTCCATCATCTTCGCGAGAGATTGAAATATTTCCAGTGCTATCAAAATCTGCTGTCAGGAATTTCTCGCGCGGAACCCAAGTTTCGAAGAATGGCGAATGTGGATAAGAGTTTTCATATCTCGAAAGCACTTCGTCGAAGTCTGCAGTGTGCACGAAGGAAGATTACCGCTAGATTTGCAACATGAGCCAAGAGCGGAAAGATAAAGTTATTTCAGCTCTCTTGATTCTCTTTGGAATTGCTTGGCTCTTCCCTTTAGTGTGGACTCTCTGGTCTTCTTTTCGTCCTTACGCTGATGTGCTCTCTCATGGGCTGCTTTCCATGCCCAGTAGATTGAGTTTAGATAACTACAAAGCAGCCCTTGAGAAGATGGCTGTTATCCATTACCTCATCAATACAGTCATTATCTTGGTGCCGAGCGTCTTCTTTATTCTCTTCTTTGGAAGTCTCATTGCTTTCAGTATCTCGAAATACAACATCAAATATAAGAA
>NZ_JBJTMK010000035.1:0-8240 GCF_046070465.1 Candidatus Planktophila sp.
ATCAACGACCAACCAGTTGTTGTCGATTTTCGTGTTCATCGCGATGCGATGGTCTGGCCCATGGTTGCTGCTGGAACATCCAATGATGAAATCATGATCGCCCGCGCAACAGCGCCTGACTGGGATTCACAGGAGCTCTAATGTCTATTCATACACTTGAAGTTCTCGTTGAAAATGAACCAGGCGTACTTGCTCGCGTATCAGGGCTCTTTGCCCGCCGTGCATACAACATCGACACGCTAGTTGTAGGGCCAACATCTAACCCAGAAGTTTCGAAGATGGTGATTCAAGTCAACCTTGAAGGCCACTCTCTCGAGCAAGTTATCGCTCAATTGGACAAGCTCATTAGTGTTATCAGCATTGAAGAGCTCGTTGATGGAGCCAAGAAGCCAGTGAAAGACACCCAGCCCGATTACCAAAACTAATTCCGACAATAAAAATTCATAGCAAGAAACGACTAAAGGAGAAATACCGTGGCAACGATGTATCACGATCAGGATGCAGATCTATCCGTAATTCAGGGTCGCAAAGTCGCGATCATCGGTTATGGCTCACAGGGCCATGCACACGCACTTAACCTTCGCGACTCAGGGGTTGATGTTCGCGTTGGCCTTAAGGAAGGTTCACCATCTCGTGCAAAGGCAGAGGCAGAAGGCCTTCGCGTTGTAGATGTTGCTACCGCTGCAAAAGAAGCTGATGTCATCATGATCTTGGCTCCAGATCACCTTCAGCGCCACATCTATGCAGAGTCAATCTTGCCTAATCTCGAAAAGGGCGATGCTCTCTTCTTTGGTCACGGTTTCAATATTCGTTTCGGTTACATCAAGCCACCAGTAGATGTTGATGTCTGCATGGTTGCACCGAAGGGGCCAGGACACCTTGTCCGTCGCGAGTTCGCAGCTGGACGTGGCGTCCCTGACATCGTTGCTGTCGAGCAGGATGCAACAGGTAACGCCTGGCCATTGACGCTCTCCTATGCAAAGGCGATGGGCGGACTTCGCGCAGGCGGAATCCTCACAACATTTACCGAAGAGACAGAGACAGATTTGTTCGGAGAGCAGGCAGTTCTCTGTGGCGGCGCATCACAGCTTGTGATGTACGGCTTCGAAACTCTTGTTGAAGCTGGATACCAGCCAGAGGTTGCCTACTTCGAGTGCTTGCATGAACTTAAGTTGATTGTTGACCTTATGTACGAAGGTGGAATCGCAAAGCAGCGCTGGTCAGTATCTGACACAGCTGAGTTCGGTGACTACGTATCCGGTCCACGCGTTATCGACCCACACGTCAAGGAGAACATGAAGGCAGTTCTTGCGGATATTCAGTCAGGTGCGTTTGCAAAGCGTTTCGTCGACGACCTCGAGAACGGCGCAAAAGAATTCACAGCACTTCGCGAAAAGGGTGAATCACACCAGATCGAGAAGGTCGGCCGTGAACTCCGCAAGATGTTTAGCTGGATGAAGAAGAATGACAACGAGGATTACCAAGAGGGAAGTGCTTCACGTGGCTAAACCTGTTGTTCTGATTGCTGAAGAACTCAGCGCTGCAACACTCGATGCACTCGGTCCTGACTTCGAGGTTCGTAATTGCGATGGCGCAAACCGCGCAGAGCTCCTTGAGGCTCTTGGTAAGGGAGTTGATGCAGTTCTTATTCGTTCTGCAACAAAGATGGATGCAGAAGCAATTGCTGCAGCAAAGGGTCTCAAGGTCATTGCTCGCGCAGGTGTCGGTCTCGATAACGTTGATATTCCTGCAGCAACCGCCGCTGGCGTCATGGTTGTGAATGCACCAACATCAAATATCGTCTCTGCTGCAGAGCTTGCAATCTCACTGTTGCTCGCATCTGCACGTTTTATCTCCCCAGCACATGCCGCGTTGAAGAACGGCAAGTGGGCTCGCTCTAAGTACACAGGAGCAGAACTCTTCGAGAAGACTCTCGGAATCGTTGGCTTCGGTCGTATCGGTCAGCTCGTCGCTCACCGCATGCAGGCATTCGGGATGAACGTCGTTGCATATGACCCATACCTTCAGCCAGCTCGCGCTGCGCAACTAGGTGTCGAGCTTGTTGAACTCGATGAGCTCTTAAAGCGCTCTGACTTCATCACTATCCACCTCCCTAAGACAAAGGAGACTGCAAACCTCATCGGTGTTGAAGCTCTCAAGAAGGTGAAGAAGGAAGTCCGCATCATCAACGCTGCACGCGGTGGAGTACTTGATGAAGCTGCTCTCTACGATGCAATCACAGAAGGACGTGTTGCTGGCGCAGGACTCGATGTATTTTCTACAGAGCCATGCACTGATTCACCACTCTTTCAATTGGATCAAGTTGTTGCAACACCACACCTTGGAGCTTCGACTGACGAAGCTCAAGAGCGTGCAGGTATTGCAGTTGCCGTCTCTGTTCGCAAGGCGCTTGCCGGCGAACTTGTGCCTGATGCAGTCAACGTTAAGGGTGGTGCAATCCACGATGAGATTCGTCCATCACTACCTTTGGTCGAGAAGATGGCTCAGATCGCAACAGCAATCGCTGGCGAAATTCCTGTATCAATGTTTGTCTCTGTAAAAGGAGATATCTCAGGCCATGACTCATCCATCCTTGCAACAAGTGCGCTCAAGGGGGCTCTCGCTGCAATTGGTTGTGAAGATGTTACTTATGTCAACGCACCTGGTCTTGCAACAGAACGTGGCATGTCTTCAAGTGTGACAACCACTCCAGATAGCCCCGAATACCGCAGCATGATTTCACTGCACTCATCTTTTGCAGATGGTAAGCAGGTTTGTGTTGATGGAACTTTGATGGGTATCAAGAAAGTCGAGAAAATCATCGCAATCGATGGTTTTGATCTCGATCTTCCACCAACCGACAACCTCTTGTTCCTTCGCTATACAGATAAGCCAGGTGTTGTAGGTGCTGTTGGTAAGGCTCTCGGGGATGCACAGATCAACATTGCAGGTATGCAGGTTGCTCGTGATTCAGAAGGTGGAAGCGCACTTATGGCGTTGACCGTTGATTCACAGATCTCTGACTCCGTTGCTGCTTCACTCAAGAGTGAAATCGGCGCAGAACTCGTCCGTTCAGTGACTTTGGTGGGGTAAATGTCACGCACAATTAATTTGGCAGTCATTCCAGGTGATGGAATTGGTACTGAAGTTGTAGGGGAGGGCTTGAAAGTCCTCGATGCTGTTGCTGCAAAGTACGGTGTTACTTTCAACAAAACCCACTACGACCTCGGTGCCGGTTACTGGCATCGCACTGGTGAAGTTCTTCCTGACTCTGTTATGGCAGAGCTCGCGAAGGCAGATGTCATTCTGCTCGGCGCAGTGGGAGACCCCACTGTTCCCTCAGGGGTTCTCGAGCGCGGCTTGTTGCTCAAGCTTCGATTCGCATTCGATCACTACATCAACCTTCGCCCTGCCAAACTAATGCCTGGCGTTACAGGACCACTTGCAACAAAGGCTCCAATCGACTTCGTGGTTGTTCGCGAAGGAACTGAAGGCCCTTATGTTGGCGCAGGCGGGACGCTCGCTGAAGGTACAGAGGCAGAGATTGCAACAGAGGAATCTCTCAACACTCGTCGTGGTGCAGAGCGCGTTATCCGCGATGCATTCGAGCGCGCAGCAAAGCGTGAACGCAAGAAGCTGACACTCGTACATAAGAACAATGTTCTGACACGTGCCGGTGGATTGTGGACTCGTACATTTAACGAAGTGGCCAAGGAATATCCAGCTGTTACAACTGATTATCTTCACGTTGATGCAGCATCAATGTTCTTTGTGACCAACCCAGAACGCTTTGATGTCGTTGTGACAGATAACCTCTTCGGAGATATCTTGACCGATATCGCTGCAGCTATCTGTGGTGGCATCGGACTTGCAGCTTCAGGAAATATCAACCCAACAGGGAAGTTCCCATCAATGTTTGAGCCAGTTCATGGTTCAGCACCTGATATTGCAGGCAAAAACATTGCAGACCCAACGGCGACAATCATGTCTGTTGCAATGATGCTCGACCACCTTGGACTGAGCGATGCAGCTCGCGATGTCGAAAAGGCTGTTGCACAGGATCTTCTCAACCGTGGAGATGCTAAGCGCAGCACAACAGAAGTTGGCCAAGCGTTAGTGAATTTGGTGAAGTAAATGAAGATCACTCTCAATCCGAATGCAGTCCCAGCCGAGAAGCGCGATGCGCTGATTGCTGAAGGTGGATTTGGTAAGTACTACACAGATCACATGGTGGTCTGTGATTGGTCGCAAGAGAGTGGTTGGTCAGAACCTGAGCTTGTTCCGTATGGTCCACTGACTTTAGATCCTGCAACGGCAGTCTTTCACTATGGTCAGGAAATCTTCGAAGGAATGAAGGCATACCGTCAACCAGATGGTTCGGTCTCACTCTTTCGTCCTGAGGCAAATGCTCGTCGCTTTGCAAACTCTGCAAAACGTCTAGCTCTTCCGGAGATGCCAGTAGAACTTTTCCTTGAAACAGTTCATACCTTGGTAAAGCAAGATATTAATTGGGTTCCAAAGAATGTGGGAGAGTCTCTTTATATTCGACCTTTTATGATTGCAACAGAAGTTGGCCTTGGTGTTCGTCCATCTAATAAAGCGAAGTACATTCTTATTGCAACTCCCGCTGGTGCTTACTTTGATCCATCAAAGCCAGTCTCTGTCTGGATTTCAACGGAGTATGTCCGTGCCGCACAGGGCGGAACCGGTGAGGCAAAGTGCGGTGGAAATTACGCAGCATCACTTGTTGCGCAGAAGGCAGCAGCTGCCGAAGGTTGCGATCAAGTTGTATGGATCGATGCAAAAGAACGTAAGTGGGTTGAAGAGATGGGCGGCATGAACCTTTACTTTGTAAAGGGAACAGGTGCTGATGCGACTGTCATGACTCCAAAACTCACCGGAACTTTGCTTCCTGGAATTACTCGCGACTCTATTCTTACTGCAGCAAAAGACCTTGGCTACAAGACTGAAGAAGTGATGTTGTCGGTCGATGATTGGCGTGACGGAGTTCAATCAGGTGAGATCACAGAGATCTTCGCCTGCGGAACTGCAGCCGTTATTTCACCGGTCGGTCAAGCCAAGTCAGCGATGGGCACGTGGATTACTGGCGACGGCAAGCCTGGCGCAATCACTATGCAGATTCGTAATCACATGTTGGCAATCCAGCACGGTACAGTTGCGGATACGCATAATTGGAATGTTGCGGTCAAGTAATGCCAATCGACGACAGCTTTCATATCTACGACACCACTCTTCGTGATGGTGCGCAGCAAGAGGGTCTCAATCTCTCGGTTCATGACAAGCTGACTATTGCACGCCACCTTGATGATCTCGGTGTTGGGTTTATCGAAGGCGGTTGGCCGGGAGCAAATCCGAAGGACACTGAATTCTTTGCCTTGGCCAAGAAAGAGCTCAAGCTTAAGAACGCAACCTTTATGGCATTCGGTGCGACTCGTCGCCCAGGAGTAAGAGCAGCAGATGATGTACTTCTTGCAGCGCTACGTGATTCTGGTGCAGCGGGTGTCACTCTCGTAGCAAAGTCTTATGACCGCCACGTGGATCTCGCACTGAAGACAACCCTTGATGAAAACCTCGCAATGATTCGCGATTCAGTGTCACACCTTCGCGCAGAAGGTCAGCGAGTATTTCTCGATGCAGAGCACTTCTTCGATGGCTATCGTGCCAACCGTGCATATGCTCTTGAAGTTATCCGCGTTGCGATGGAGGCAGGTGCCGATGTTGCTGCGCTCTGCGATACCAACGGTGGAATGTTGCCGGATGAAATTGCAGATGTTGTTCATGATGTTATCGCTTCAACGTCAGCTCGCGTAGGAATCCATTGCCATAACGACACAGGTTGTGCAGTGGCAAACTCAATGGCTGCGGTGGCTGCCGGTGCGACCCATGTTCAGGGAACTCTTAATGGTTACGGTGAGCGCACAGGTAATGCTGATCTCGTCACCATCATTGCCAATCTCGAGCTGAAGAAGAAGAAAGAAGTTCTTCCAAAAAATGCACTTCGTGAGGCATTCCGCATTTCGCATGCAGTTGCTGAAGTAACGAATATTTCACCGTCACCACGTCAGCCATATACAGGTGTATCCGCTTTCGCCCACAAGGCTGGCCTGCATGCATCTGCAATTAAAGTAGATCCGATGCTCTATCAGCATGAAGATCCAGCCTCTGTTGGAAACGATATGCGCATGTTGGTCTCTGATATGGCAGGCCGCGCATCTATCGAATTGAAATCTCAAGAGCTAGGTGTTGACCTCGGGGGAGACCGCGAGCTCATTACTCGCATCGTCGAGAAGGTAAAGGCGATGGAGGCACAGGGCTTTACCTTTGAAGCAGCTGATGCCTCATTTGAACTGCTTCTTCTCGAAGAATCAACTGGCAAGCGCCCTTCATTTTTCTCCATTGATCACTGGCTTACAACTACTGAGCATGATGTCGATGGCACCATCATTACCAAGGCTGAAGTCACTGTTACGGCACAAGGCAAAGAGATCACTTGCTCTGGTGCGGGCAATGGTCCTGTAAACGCATTTGATACTGCTCTTCGCGATGGTCTCAATGAGCTCTACCCACAGATTTCTTCTCTTGAATTGACGGACTACAAAGTTCGCATTCTTGAAGGTCGCCTTGGAACCGGTGCGATTACTCGCGTATTAATTGAGACTTCAGATGGCAAGGGCGAGTGGAACACCGTTGGTGTTCATGAGAATGTGATTGCAGCTTCTGCAATGGCTCTGGAAGATGCCCTGACTTTCGGCTTGCTTCGTCAGGGATTGCAACCCTAATCACTAGGGGCAACGCTTGTTCTCGCAGTTTAAATACTAGTTCTCATAGCTTCGATTCGGTATATCCATTTTTCATTGATGGGCGTACAGTGCAAATGAAAGTTCTTCCTTAGGAGGAAGTCATGAGAAACACAATCGCACGCACCGCCCTTTCGGGCGTGCTACTTATCTCAATCGGCTTATCCGGCTTGCAATCAGCAAGCGCCGTAGATGAAGTAGCGGTAGATCCAGCAACACTTGTCTTTGAGATTACGCCAGTAGCAACAGCGACGGGTACAACCTTGATTATGGATTTTCCAGATTCGTATTGGACCAGATTGATCATTCTTCAAGTAGGTACGACAAAGAATGGATTGACCACATATAAGGGCTGGGACCATTTTGCTCTCTGGAAGGAAGATGGCAAGGTAACAATCTCATACGCAAAGAAATTAATAAAAGGTCAAAAATTACGAGTTCGGATGGGCGGCCGTTACGTTAAGACGATGACTATCCAGTAGTTCATACCTCCGACAGATGGCCTTCACCCTAAAAGTGAAGGCCATCTGCTTGCAAATTTTCTTCCATTTTTTTAATAAGTTCCTTGCGGCCCGAGACATTCATGTGGGCATATATGGAGATTGTCTCTTGACGAACCAAGGATTCAGAAAATCCGATCTCACTGGCTATTTGCGGATTTGTAAATCCTTTAGCTAGCAGATTACGAATTAACTCTTGGCGAGGCGACAGTGAGGATTTGGTAAGAGCAACCCGCTTTGGTGTTGTGACTTTTAGCTCATGGTTGTTCTCTGATTCTTGAAGAATAATAGCGAGCAAGTTTCCAATTGACTCTAGGTAATACTCTAGTTCGACCGTAACTTTAATTTTCTTATCTAGAACAAGGAAATATGCTCCAATATTTTGAATTGGACTTGCGATGCAACTACTCCAATTTCTGTCCATAGTGCCTTGCTCATTGACTCTAGGGTAGGAATCGAAAAATTTGTTTTGATCGCTAAAAATCATGACCGAATTATTTTTTATTGCTTCCACCACCGGAATCTCAACCGAAAGCGGTATTCGTTCCCACTGATTGATATAATTTGCCTCAAACCCAAATGATGACCTGAGGGTTAAGTGACCATCAGATTCAACTCCACCCACGTAGATCGCCTGTGCTGAGAATTCTTTGAGTGTGTGAAGTACTAAGTATTTGCAGGCATCATCGAGTGTCCTCTTGCCATTCGCTAAGTACTCGGTGAGTACTGCGAGTTGTTGGATATACATGTATATCTTCCCCCTGGGCTTTCCTGGCTGACTACCACTGCGATAGTGGGCTTACCCCTAAGAAGGCCTGTCTAATCCCACTATCGCAGTGGTAGTCAGCCAGGAAAGCCCAGGGGGAAGATATACATGTATATCCAACAACTCGCAGTACTCACCGAGTACTTAGCGAATGGC
>NZ_JBJTMK010000036.1:0-4434 GCF_046070465.1 Candidatus Planktophila sp.
CAGCCATACGCCTGCTACATATATAACGTTGTAGATAACGAGTGGTCGATGAAGAACTACGGAGACCAAGCAGTTGTGTGGCAGACAGCAATTAACCCTGTGATTGCAATGGAGCTCATTGCAAACGGAACATGGAAACCACAAGGCGTCGTTGGTCCAGAGTGGCTCGAGCCGAAACCATTCCTTGATTTAATTGAGCAGTACGACAGCAGTTGGCATATCCGCGACGAAGATCCGAAAGGTCTGGTGTTTTAGATGACCAAGCAATGGGCTCTTATTACGGGTGCGACCGTAGGTATCGGTGACAGCTTTGCACAGCTGCTAGCAAGCAAGGGTTACAACCTCGTTATCAATGCTCGCAGCAAAGATAAGTTGGAGGAACGTGCAGCCTTTCTACGCGAGAAGTTTGGGGTCGAAGTTGTCATCCTCGCAGCCGACCTTGCTACAGAGTGCGAAGTCGTTGAAAAATATCTGACTGATAACGAAGTTGAAGTTCTAATTAATAACGCAGGTTTCGGTCTTAACCAGTCATTTTTATCCAGCGATATTGCCGATGAACAACGCGTTCTTGATGTCTTAGTTCGTGCTCCGATGCGATTGATGCACGCAGTCTTACCGCAGATGAGAAAGCGAGACTCGGGAATTGTCATCAACGTTTCATCTACCGCTGCATTTATCGCAGGTGGTCACTACAGCGCTGCTAAGTCTTTTGTAACCGTGATGTCTGAATCGCTGCACACACAGCTTCTGCCCACCAATGTCAACGTTATTTCGCTCAATCCTGGCTTTACTCATACCGAATTCCATCAGCGTGCAGGTATGAAGATGGGTGCTATTCCCAATTGGATGTGGCTCGATGCGGAATTTCTAGTACGCAAAGCATGGGATGACGCACTTAAGGGAAAGGCCGTCAGTATTCCTGGGTGGCAGTACAAAATATTGCGAGCCATCATTGCAACTGCACCTCGATCATTTGTCCGCAAGATGGGGATGTCCCTCCGCACTAAACAGAGGTAAATTCACATACTTTTCACCGCTAGAAAGGGGTAAATCGAAGCTCCTGCAAAGTACCATTGCCACATATCAACGAAAGGTTTCTCATGATTCGTAAGGTCACGCTCTCACTTCTCGCTGCTGTTCTTGTAGCAGGAACAGTGACTGCTGTTCCTGCAAGTGCAGCAACAAAAATCAGCAATGGTGTTGCTTGCTCTAAGGTCAACGCAACTACAAAAGTTTCAGGATATTCATACAAGTGTGCAAAGAACACATTGGTGAAGAACTCAAAGCTCACATGGCTTTCAGTCGAGTGCCTTTCAGCTATCAAGTCATATAACGCAGCAATCAAGGCAAAGAATGACCTTGCCAATGTTGCCGAGCAAACTGCTGCACTTGATGCAGATCTTGCAACCGCAACTGCAGCACTTACGAAAACCACAGCGGCACTCGATGCTGCAAAGGCTCAAATTACAAAGTCTCGCGCGACTCTCAATGTGACAACCAATTCAGCAGAGAAGCTCGCACTTTCCAATGCAATCTCAAAGCTTGCGAATGCGATTCTTATCCTCACAACAAGCCGCGCAAAGCTTGATACTCAGGTAAGAGACCTTGTCTCAAAGAAGGCACTTCTTGCTAGCGCTCCAGATCAGCTCGCAGCAAATGTGACTGATTCAAAGGCATCAGCAAATCTTCTCTGTGCAAAAGGCTTCTAACTCAGTAAAACTCAATAGATTCCATAGATAAGGCTCCCCCTATTGATAGGTGGGGGCCTTTTCTATGTAATCGTTCAATGTCGCGTGCGGTCAGGTATCTCCTCCCTACTCTGATTGCAGGCCATATCACCTGGCGCTTTATCGCACCTACCGAATCAGTCGCACGCGATCTCTATCTCTACAACCTCATCTGGTTGATTGCACTGGTTGTTGTGGTCTATGCCCCGCTCTCGCTCGACCGCGTAGCCCAAGGAGCTATCGCCTTAGCCATTTTCTTCTGGGGAATTGGATCCTTGGCAACCAGTTTTGATGAACTTTTTAGCCAAACCCCCCGATTCACAGCGGCTACGCAGATTTTTTACACACTCTTTTACCCCTTGATTCTCATAGCAATTCCGCGGCTTTCGGCACTGACTGCAAAGTTGAGACCCATAGAACTTTTGGATTCACTGATATTTGGACTTGGCTTCACTTCTATGGCAGCAACACTTTTATTAGTAACAATTTTCCCGGAAGATACCCTGACGGGATCGTCAGATTTCTTTACCCTCTTCTACCCCGTCGGCGATCTTGCGCTGCTCTTGATTGCAATTACCACGCTCATTACTCGCGGAATCGATAGGCAGAGCCTCCTCTTTGCCTCGGGAGTTTTAGTTTTTGCACTCACAGACTTTTATTATCTCTGGCTGGCACTCAATCACAGATATTCATTTGGCAGCATCGCTGATAATGGTTGGCTTATAGCAGTGGCTCTCATGGCTCATTCAACTTCATGTGAAAGTAGAAAGAAAGAGAAGTTCACTCCGATCCATCCCGCCCTTGTTGCTGTCTCAATTTTTATTAGCCCCATACTCCTCGCCATTAGCGCTTTGAAGCCCAACATATTTCCGATGTATATATTGATTCCATCGATTGCTAATTTGCTTCTCGCTTTTATCCGTATGAGCACAGCGCTTCGAGAAGCACGAACCTTGGTATCAGAGAGAATGTTGGCTCGTACTGATGAATTGACTGGACTTGCTAACCGCCGAAGAATGTTGGCAGAGATTGAAAACTTTTCACAGGCAGAGGGCGCTTTTATGCTGCTTGATCTCAATCAATTCAAACCCGTTAATGATCAATATGGGCACGAAGTAGGAGATCTGCTTTTACAACAAGTTGCCCAGAGATTTATCCGCACTCTTCCGACTGGAGCCATATTGGCACGACTCGGTGGGGATGAGTTCGGTCTGCTTATTCGCGGAAGTTACGAAGAGACCCTTGAAAGCGCTCACGCTCTGCGAGCCTCGCTGACATATCCATTCACTGTGCGTGGCATATCAATCCAAATAGGAGTCAGCATCGGTTATGTCCACAACGACGGAGCTGGAAACCTCTTAAAGCGAGCTGATGACGCCATGTATCGAGCTAAGCAGATGGATTTAGGGGTTGCTCAACTTTAATTTCTTTAAGTCGCTCTAGTGATTCGATTCGTTCGGCTGCATGATCGACAATCCGCTCTGGATAACCGTGGCTATAGCCATCGAGATAGAGCCACGGCTCGTGAATTTCACTGCCGTTTAAGTGGGCAAGTTCTGCAACATATCTCCGAATATATGCTCCATCAGGATCAAACTTTTTTCCTTGCTCGATGGGATTAAAGACTCGGTAATACGGAGATGCGTCGGTACCGGTTCCTGCAGTGCACTGCCAGCCATGAGCATTGGAGGCGACATCGAAATCAACGAGGTGCTCTTTAAAGAAATCCGCGCCGTGTTGCCATTCGAGGTGAAGATCTTTTACCAAGAAGGATGCAACAACCATTCGGGATCGGTTATGCATCCATCCTTCAAGTAGTAACTGACGCATCGCTGCGTCAACGAATGGAAATCCGGTTCTACCTTGCTTCCATGCTTCGAGCTGCGCACCAGGTGCGTCATAACGCATTGCCGCAAATTTCTCAGAGTAATAATCGTTCTCGGTATGAGGGTTGTGAAAAAGCACATCAGCATAAAATTCGCGCCAGGCGATCTCTTTACGGAAGGTGTCATGAGCCTTGCTATCACTCAGGCCAGCCAAGAGAGTTCGAGGGTGAATCTCACCAAATTTTAGATAGGTAGAGAGCTTTGAGGTGCCATCTATCCCCGGAATATTGCGCGTCTCATCATAATTTTCGAGAGCGCTCTTTTTAAATCTCTTAAATCGCTCTAGCGCGGCTTGCTCTCCAGCAGGGGCGATAATTGCGCCTTCAGGCATCTGCCATTCTGGAAAATTGCGATCTTTATCCGTCGGTGTTGCAGTGACAATCTTCTTTGGTGTTGGTGCAGGTGCACGCCAACCATGGATGCACCAGTTTTTATAGAAGGGCGTATAGACCTTGTATGGGGTGCCATCTGTTGGCTTTACTACGCGACCCGGAGCAACTGCATATGGACTACCTGTGGCAATGAGGTTGATACCAGCTGCTTTAACGCGGGCGTCACGAGCTGCACCATATGGTTCGTACTCTGCTGAAATATGAACTTCATCCGCACCATAGCGCTTCTGAAGTTCCTTCAAGACTTCGACGACATCGCCGACCATGAGATGTAGGCCACCGTTAAGAGATTGGTCCAGGGCACGAAGCGACTGACCGAGGTAGGCAAGGCGCTTGCTACCTGCCTGGTTAATGAGCGCAGGATCCAGGATAAAGACCGGAACAATCTCGTCACTATTTTTAATTGCCTCATTGAGCGCAGGATGATCG
>NZ_JBJTMK010000037.1:0-11752 GCF_046070465.1 Candidatus Planktophila sp.
ACCAATGGAGTCATGATTACCGCAACGATGGTCATCACCTTCAAGGTGTATGGAGTACTTGAAGCGTTGGTAATAGTGAGATCAAATTCTGAACTGATAGAACTTGGCATCACTCGGGGATAAAGTGCGTAGAACAACGTAGCAACGAATGTTGCGATTGTTGCTGCAGAGAAGATAAATGCCCAGCCTTCACGAACCTGGAGAAGAGCGAACAACCCTGAAAGCCAGAGGACTGCAACGATAACTGAAAGTCCGAAAACAAGGCCATTGAACTCAGGCAACATGAAGTTGGTCCATACAAGGAAGGCCACAGCTGCAACTGCTGCAACAAGACCAAGCTTGAGCCCCAATACCCGTGATCGCTCACGAATTCCTCCATCAGTTTTCAAAGCCAAGAAGACTGCACCGTGCGTAAGGAAGACCGTAAGAGTCACAACGCCACCCAAGAGTGCATAAGGGTTGAGCAGATTGAAGAATCCACCTACATATTCAAGATTCTTATCGGCAGAAAGTTCGATTGGCACTCCACGAACGATATTTGCAAACGCTACTCCCCAGAGAAGAGCTGGAATAAAGCTTGCAATCACGATTGCAATATCCCAACGCTGACGCCACTGCGCTTTTCCGTACTTGGAGCGATATTCAAAGGCCACTCCTCGCACAATGAGCGAGGTCAGGATGAGAAAGAGCGGTAAATAGAAACCGCTAAAGAGGGTTGCATACCATTCCGGGAAAGCGGCAAATGTTGCTCCTCCTGCGACAAGTACCCAGACTTCATTTCCATCCCAGACTGGACCAAGCGTCGTTAATACAGCGCGACGATCAGCTTCATTCTTTGATACGAATGGAAGCAAGACTCCGACGCCGAAGTCGAAACCTTCAAGGATGAAGTAGCCAACCCAGAGAATCGCAATCAGCAAGAACCATGTTGTTTGAAATGTCATTTTCTAATCCTCCTCAGTAGCTCATCACGAGTGGCTTATCGGAACTTCCTCCGAATTGTGGATTCTCGTAATCAACTTCAGGAGCAGGTCCATTTTTGATTACCTTGAGAGTCAGTCCGACTTCAATCACAGCAAGAACACCGTAGAGAAGTGTGAAGACGATCATTGTGAAGAGAACACTCCCTGCAGATACAACAACACTCACGCCATCTGCGGTCTTCGCCAATCCAAAGACAGTCCAAGGCTGACGAGCTGTCTCTGTAAAGATCCAACCGAAGGAAATCGCAGCTAATGGAATAAATGGCATGGTCAGCATGGAGCGGAGGAACCACTTACTTTGTGGAAGTTCTCCACCCTTGCGTGTACGCCAGAGTGTGAAGATTGCAAGGAAGAATGCGATTGCACCGAAACCAATCATCAATCGGAATGACCAGTACGCCAAAGGAATATTTGGAGTGTATTCACCTGGGCCGTAGGTCTTCTCATACTCAGCTTGAAGGTCATTGACGCCCTTAACTGTGGCGCCAAAGTCACCTGTAGCTAAGAAGGACAACATAGACGGGATATCAATCTGGAAGACAGAGCGAGATCCATCGAGCGTTCCGACTGTCAGAATCGAAAATGGAGCTGATTCGGTTGTGTCATAGAGAGCCTCAGCAGCAGCCATCTTCATTGGCTGCTGTTCTGTCATGACTTTACCAATGACATCGCCAGTGATGCTGACGAGCAAGAAGGAGATGATGACGGTGACAAGGCCCAACTTAAGCGTTGGTCGTGCCATCTCAACATCCTTCTTCTTCAAAATCAAGTAGGCAGAGATTCCAGCCATAAATGCTCCTGCTGCAAATGCTGCAGATGGGATTGTGTGCAAGAAGGTCACCACTGCAGTCTTCTGAGTCAGGACTTCAACAATGCTGGTGAGCTCTGCGCGATGCTTCTCGGCATTGATGACATATCCGACCGGATGTTGCATCCATGCATTTGCTGCCAAGATGAAGTAGGCGGAGAGAACTGTTCCCAATGACGCCAACCAAATTGTTGCAAGGTGAACCTTCTTAGGAAGACGGTCCCAACCGAAGATCCATAGACCCAAGAATGTGGATTCGAGGAAGAATGCAAGCAAGCCTTCCATCGCAAGTGGTGCACCAAAGATGTCGCCAACGAAACGTGAGTAGGAAGACCAGTTCATTCCAAATTGAAACTCCTGCACGATGCCAGTAACAACACCGATGGCGAAGTTGATAAGAAACAACTTTCCAAAAAATTTGGTTGCACGAAGATACTTAAGATTTCCGTTGCGGTACCACGCTGTCTGAAGTCCAGCCACGAGGAAACCTAATCCGATCGTGATGGGAACAAAGAGGAAGTGATAGACGGTTGTAATGGCGAACTGCCATCGCGCGAGATCTAGAGCGCTCATGTTGCTCTCCGTTTCTAATAATGCCCACTCTCGTGGAACTTTTTACATGGCTCTATCTTGCGCCTGCTCATTGCAGGAAATCAGGGTGTTCGCTGTAGCCCGCCTCACACTCGACTTTTTACGCGTAAATCTCACGAGGGCTGGCACTCTTGCCTTGCGGATTGGCTCAATCCGGCCCCCTCTTGCTACCCTTTGCGCCTGCTGAACGCGTATGGCGGTTAGCTTTATTAATTCAAGGAGTACCGCAATGGCATCAACATGCGACATCTGTGGCAAGGGCCCAAGCTTTGGTAACAACGTTTCACACTCACAGGTGAAGACACGTCGTCGTTGGAATCCAAATATCCAGCGCGTAAAGACACTTGTAAAGGGTGCTTCAAAGCGTCAGAACGTCTGCACATCATGCCTCAAGGCTGGCAAGGTCGCTCGCGCGTAATTATCTTTTAAGAGAAATGGCTCCAGGAAACTGGGGCCATTTTTATTTCCCTCATATTGTGAATGAGCGAAATTCCAGATCCTTCATGGACGTGACCAATATTGATTCCTGGCAGATCACGACCTGTTGCAAGCAAGACATGGTCTTCTCCCCCTTGGAGAATCCAGTCAAGTACTTCTGCTCCCATTTTCTCTGCGAGATCCAATAGCTCATCAAATCCTTCTGCGCTCTCGAAGGAAGTGAGGTGGAGTGAGAAACCAACGCCTGACGCTTTTGCCATTTGTGCGCCTTGAACCAAAACAGCATCGCTTACATCTGACATTGATGTTGCACGAGAGAAATCAATATTGAAGTTAATAGCTGGAACTTTGTAGCGAGTGATCGCTTTATCTGAAAACTCTTTCTTAGATTGCAACATCGCAAGGCCTGCTGCCGACCATCCAGTCAGCGATGAGAGAAATATGGAATCGCCCGGGACGGCTCCTGACCGAAGAATGGGCTTCTCTGCATGACCTACTGCAGTAATTGCAATAGACAAAGTTTGAGATCGCGCGAGGTCTCCACCAACCACAACCGCACCAGCCCTGGAAGCTTCAGCTTGAATACCTTCTGCCAGAGACTTAATCCAATCAAGACTTTCATTACCAGTCAGCGTCGCCGCAACCAATAGGTAATCGCATCTCCCATTCATAGCCAGAACATCTGCAATGTTGGCGATTGCGATTCGTTGACCAATCTCAAAGGCTGTAGACCAATCGGCGCGGAAATGCACGCCTTCTACTGCGATATCTGTTGTCAGAATTTGCTGGGCTGCGCCATTCACGAGAGCTGCGTCGTCGCCAATTCCCAGAATGACTCGGGGGTCTTGCGTGGAAAATACTTGGGCAAGTACCTCAATAACCTGCTCCTCCGAAAAACTCATAGTCAGAAACCTATCTCATGAGGTACGGTGCGCTTATGAACGTACAGGCATATATCTTGATTCAAACTGATGTCGGCAAGGCATCTTCTGTTACCGCTGCGATCGCTGCTATTCCTGGCGTGACTCTCGCTGAAGGAATCACTGGTCCTTACGATGTCATCATGCGCGCTGAAGCTCAGACAATGGAAGAATTCGGTCGTCTCATCTTGTCTAAGGTGCAGGCTGTTCCAGGTATTACCCGCACTTTGACATGTCCTGTCACTGGCTGAATTAACTGAGAAGCGTAGTTATTAACTCTTTATAAGCAATACCGCTTGCAGCCCACATCTTTGGAAATGCCGATGTAGGGGTAAAGCCAGGCATTGTGTTAATTTCATTAATGATGATCTCGTTTGTGGACGTGACAAAGAAGTCGACTCGCGCTAAACCGCTCGCCCCAATTGCTCTAAATGCTTTGATTGCGTTCTCACGAATTGCGCGAATAACGAGTGGATCAAATGGCGCAGGTATATCTATGCGAGTTGCGCCATCGAGGTACTTCGCCTCAAAATCATAAAATTCAAAGTGGGGATCAATCCAGACTTTGCCGGGTATTGAAGCCTTAATCTCTCTACCTACCCGCAGGACAGCACACTCTACTTCTGCTCCAATGATTGCGCTCTCAATCAAAACTTTTGAATCATAGGAAAGTGCTTCTGTCATCGCTGCAGAGAAATTGTTGTAATCCTTTACCTTCACGGTTCCACGACTTGACCCTCCGCGTGCGGCCTTTACAAAGAGCGGTAGTCCTAGGTGCTTGATGGACTCTGCAATCTGGACTGGATTCTGCCTCCACTCTTCAGCGGTCACTGTGATGCCAGGTGCCCCTTGGATTCCTGCGCGAGCAAATGCAATCTTTGATTCAGATTTATCCATAGCAATTTCTGAT
This sequence comes from Candidatus Planktophila sp., assembly GCF_046070465.1. Classification (GTDB taxonomy): domain Bacteria; phylum Actinomycetota; class Actinomycetes; order Nanopelagicales; family Nanopelagicaceae; genus Planktophila. The sequence goes on from NZ_JBJTMK010000037.1 coordinate 4,651, forward strand.
GCAGCAGCTGCGCTTCCAACATATTTGATAGCAACTAGAGCCAATTCGCGCTGTAGCTGTCCATCTTCGCCATATGTTCCGTGAAGTACCGGGAAGATGATGTCGATAGGCAGCTTCTCGCCATTAACCCCCAGTGCTCCGCGCGTCCGTCTTACCTCAGGATAATTTCCAGAGATAGATGGGAGGCGCTTATTGACCATTTCCAGCGGGTAATCCAGTGGCAATAACATCCACTTGCCTTCACGAGTGATACCAATGAGAACAGGTTCGAACTTAGTGCGATCAATGGCAGAGAGAACTCCACTAGCAGAGATGCAAGATATTTCGTGTTCACTACCTGGCCCACCGCAGAGAATAGCTACGCGCTTTCTCATCGAATGAAGTTTTCCGCTTTTGTAGTGATCTCCATGAGGCGCTGAAGCGCAGCCTCAGGAGTCAGTGATCCATTGACGATATCTGCCACCGATTCAATAACTGGAACTTCAACACCCACACGGTGAGCGATTTCAACAACTGCACCTGCTGATGCAACACCTTCTACCGTCTTTGCAACTTGCTCACGCGTAGTCTCGATGGAACCTGTACGGCCAAGGATTTCTCCAAAGGTGCGGTTACGAGAAAGCGGAGAACCACAACTTGCCACCAAATCCCCCATGCCGGCGAGCCCTGCTGCTGTCAGTGGATCAGAGCCATGCGCCGCACAGAGGCGAGCTACTTCATTGAGGCCACGAGTAATCAGCATTGCCTGGGTGTTTTCACCAAAGCCCATGCCGATGGAAATTCCAACAGATAAAGCGATTACGGATTTGATCGCACCCGCGAGTTCGCATCCCATGACATCTGTTGATGTGTAGGTGCGGTAGTAAGGAGTGCGAAAAAGTTGCCGGATAAAGTCGGCAAGCTCTTGCGTTGCCGCTGCCGCTACCGCCCCAGCGGGCTGACGCAGAACAAGCTCATCAGCAAGGTTTGGTCCGGTAATGACGCCAACCTTTGAAACACCCCACATCTCTTCAATGATTTCTGTCATGCGCATCTGCGTGCTGATTTCGATGCCCTTGAGAGTGCTGACAACTATCGCATTCTCAGCAATAAGTGGCTTCCACTCGGCGAGCATCGTGCGCAGTTGCTGTGCAGGGATGGCAAGAACATAGACCTGAGAATGAGCAAAGGCAGCCTTTACATCAGAGGTCGCCTTGAGCTCTGCAGGAAGCACATGAGCTTCAAGGTATTTTTGATTGGTGTGACTGGTGTTGATTTCATCAACAACATCAGCGCTGCGACCCCAGAGAAGAACATCATTGCCAGCGTCATGCAGTACCTGGGCCATGGTGGAACCCCATGCGCCAGTTCCGAAAACCGTGACTTTCTCTGACATTACTTCGCCTTCTTCTTATTAGCTTTTACAAAGTTTCCTGTCTTTGGAAGAGCCGACGTGTGAGGGTCAAAGATTACTGGAGGGCGCTTCTCGCCACGAATCTCTTCGAGCATTGCCGTAATTGCTCGCATGATTTCAGCTGTTGCTTCGATGAGCGCCTGCGGATCTTCATGCTTGCCTTTCCAAGCTGAGAGATCTACCGGCTTACCGATGCGCATCTCAATTGTCTTACGTGGAAAGAGATGAATGCGATTTGTATATCGCGGGAGAATTTTCTGTGAACCCCACTGCGCAATCGGAATGACCGGTGTATCTGTTGCAAGTGCCAAACGAGCACAACCGGTCTTTGCAATCATCGGCCACAGTTCTTCATCGCGAGTCAAGGTACCTTCAGGATAAACGCCGAGGAGATGACCCTTCTCTAGCAGAATCTTTGCGTGATCTACCGCTTTGCGAGCATTGCTAGATTCCCGCTCGACGGGAATTTGGCCTGCTGCCAAGAGAATCTTTCCAATAACGGGAACCTTGAATACCCCTGATTTTCCTAGGTATCGAGGTGCTCTGCCATTGGTGTAGAGCATGTCTGTCAGTACTAATACATCTGCATAAGAGAGATGGTTTGATGCAACTATCGCACGACCGCTTGCTGGAATATTTTCTACTCCGCGGATATCGCGTTTCATAATCAATCGGAAAATCGGAATAATCAGCGTTGTGCAAATCTTAAATGTCAGATTTGTGCCGAGCGGCTTACCCTTGGGAGGGTCATAAGAAACTTTGAACTCGGACATGTGTGTAATTCTATGTGGGTAAAAGAGAAATGGAGCCGGCTTTCGCCGACTCCATTTCAATAAAAAGAAAAATTACTTCTTCTTCTTTACAGCCTTCTTGACAACCTTCTTAACTGCTGCCTTCTTTGCTGGAGCCTTCTTAGCAACCTTCTTAGCTGCTGCCTTCTTAACAGGCTTCTTAGCTGCTGCCTTCTTTGCGGCTGGCTTAGCAACTGGCTTTGCAACTGGCTTTACCTCTGGCTTTGGTGCTGGTCCGAGCTTGCGATCGCCAGCGATAACTTCCTTGAGTGCCTTTGCAGGGAGGAAGCGTGCCTTCTTTGAAGCCTTGATCTTGATTGTTTCGCCTGTGAATGGGTTGCGTCCCATACGTGCCTTGCGATCAACCTTCTTGAACTTACCGAAGTCGTTGATCATGACATCGTTGCCTGCAGCCATGTTACGGACGATTGTGTCGAAAACGATATCAACAGCGTGAGCTGCTTCCTTCTTGCTGCCGTTGAAGTGTGGGGCCAACGCAGCGATGAACTGGGCCTTATTCATTGATTTCCCCTAAGTTTTACGCGTAAATAATTAAGCTTTTGCCTAACTGCGTTAAACATAAGCCTTGCTAAGGGGTGATTGCGTTATTGCATTGCGCGTGTCGCGATTTTTTATTTCGCGATTTTTGCACTTTTTATGCGTAAAAAACTCTCATTCTTAGCTTGAGAGTTTTTCATTACCTACTTACCCTGCCTACAAAACGAGCGATTTACGCTTGTTTTTAAGCGCGAATCGGAAGCGTTGTTGGCTTGAGAGTTGAACGCTTGTTCTCAAATGCATCAATAGAGTCACTTTGAGCCAGGGTTAGACCGATGTCATCGAGACCTTCCATCAAGCGCCAACGTGTGTAATCGTCGAGATCGAAAGAGAGATTTGTTGACCCGTATGAAACGGTGCGTGAATCAAGGTCGACAGTAATCTCAGTCGATGGCGTTGCCTCGATGGTCGCCCAGAGCTTTTCAACCTCAGCTTGAGGAATGATGACGGTCAGCAATCCACCTTTGAGCGAATTGCCACGGAAGATATCTGCAAAACGGCTTGAGATCACAGCCTTGAAGCCATAGTTCTGAAGCGCCCAGACTGCGTGCTCGCGAGATGAACCGGTTCCGAAGTCAGGACCTGCAACAAGAACAGTGCCCTTCTTAAACGCCTCCTGGTTGAGGACGAATTCTGGATCATTGCGCCATGCAGAGAAGAGGCCGTCCTCAAATCCGCTACGTGTAACGCGCTTCAAATAGACAGCGGGGATAATCTGATCGGTATCGACATTAGAGCGGCGAAGCGGGACACCGGTACCTGTATGTGAAATAAATTTTTCCATGATTTTCTCTCCCTCTTTTACAAATCTGCCGGTGATGACAAAGTGCCGCGAAGCGCAGTTGCTGCAGCTACCTGTGGGCTGACAAGGTGAGTACGACCACCCTTACCTTGACGGCCTTCAAAGTTACGGTTTGATGTTGATGCTGAACGTTCGCCAACGGTGAGCTGATCTGGGTTCATGCCAAGACACATTGAGCAACCTGCATTGCGCCATTCTGCTCCTGCATCGATAAAGATCTTGTCGAGACCTTCTGACATTGCCTGCTGACGTACGCGCTCGGATCCTGGGACAACCAACATACGAAGTGTTGCAGCAATTTTTTTGCCCTTCACAATATCTGCTGCTGCTCGAAGATCTTCAATGCGACCGTTGGTGCATGAGCCCAAGAAAACAGTGTCAATCTTTACCTCTTTCAGAGGGGTTCCTGGAGTGAGTCCCATGTACTCAAGTGCGTTCTTTGCAGCAACCTGATCAACCTCGTTAGCGAAATCAGATGGGCTTGGAACCTTCGCTGACAGTGGAAGTCCTTGACCTGGGTTTGTTCCCCAGGTAACGAATGGCTCGAGTGAGTCGCCATCGATTTCGACCTCAACGTCGAACGTGGCATCAGCATCTGTGAAGAGCGTGCTCCAGTACGCAACTGCTGCATCAAAATCTTCAGGTGCGTGCGGCTTACCCTTGATGTAATCAAAAGTCTTCTGGTCTGGCGCGATAAGTCCTGCACGTGCACCTGCCTCGATAGACATATTGCAGACTGTCATGCGTCCTTCCATTGAAAGTTCGCGAATTGCTTCACCGCGGTATTCGAGGATATATCCCTGTCCCCCACCTGTGCCGATCTTTGCAATGATTGCAAGAATCAAATCCTTGGCAGTTACGCCAGGCTTCAACTTTCCATTGACATTGATAGCCATAGTCTTTGGGCGACGAGATGAAAGTGTCTGTGTTGCAAGAACGTGCTCAACCTCAGATGTTCCAATACCAAATGCAATTGCACCGAAGGCGCCGTGTGTAGACGTATGTGAATCTCCACAAACGATTGTCATGCCCGGCTGTGTCACACCAAGCTGTGGACCGACAACGTGGACAACACCCTGATCCACATCACCTAGTGAGTGAAGGCGAACGCCAAATTCTTTACAGTTATTGCGAAGAGTATCTACCTGCAACTTTGATACGGGATCTGCAATCGGCTTCAAGATATCGAGCGTTGGAACATTGTGATCTTCGGTTGCAATTGTTAAATCAGGGCGACGGACTTTGCGATTGGTTAAACGCAATCCATCAAATGCCTGTGGGCTCGTTACTTCATGGATGAGGTGTAGGTCGATATACAGTAGATCTGGCTCGCCTTCAGCCGAGCGAACAACATGCTCTGCCCAAATCTTCTCTGCCAATGTCTTGCCCATAACCGCCTCCAATATATTCCGCGCCTGATATTGCCATCCCATTTGGTGAGATGCTAATATCACTTCATGGACAAGAAGAATAGCGGAGTCGGCGTTCTAGACAAAGCCGTAGCAATCCTGGGCACTCTCGAATCAGGCCCGCACTCCCTCGCAGAGCTTGTGGCAGTGACAGGAATCGCACGCCCGACCGCTCATCGCCTTGCCGTCGCCCTCGAGCATCACCGCCTCGTTACTCGCGATCTCAATGGTCGCTTCGTTCTCGGTCCACGTTCTGCAGAGCTTGCTCTCGCAGCTGGTGAAGACCGTCTTATCGCCGCCGCTGGCCCCGCTCTCGCTGCTCTTCGCGATGCGACCGGGGAATCAGCTCAGTTGTACAAGCGCCAAGGCGACGTTCGACTCTGTGTCGCAGTTGCAGAGCGTCTCTCAGGTCTTCGTGACTCTGTTCCAGTCGGTGCCGCACTCACTATGCAGGCTGGTTCTGCTGCTCAAATTTTAATGGCGTGGGAAGACTCGGAGAAGATTCACCGCGTTCTGAAGAATGCTCGCTATACAGCAGCTCATCTTTCAGCAGATCGTCGTCGCGGCTGGGCTCAATCGGTAGGTGAACGTGAAGCAGGCGTTGCATCCGTCTCAGCACCTGTGCGCGGTCCTAATGGAAAAGTTATTGCAGCTGTTTCAATCTCTGGCCCTATTGAACGTCTTGGCCGCCAACCAGGGCGCCTCCACGCTGCAGCTGTTGTTGCTACCGCTGAACGCCTTACCGAACATTTAAAGCAAGGCAAGTAAAACTAATCGGTAAAGTCTGTACCGATACCTAGTTCGCGGATGACGCGGGCTATCACGGGAAATCCAAAACCCTTACGTTGTAACAAGGATTGAATCCGTCGAATCTGAACATCACTCTCAAGGCGTGACATGGTCGAGTACTTCTTCATCGCGAGCTCGAAGGCAGATTGGTATTCAGCATCATCATCGATGGTGTCGAGAGCGCAGTTGATCTCCTCCTGTGTCACACCTTTTTGACGAAGCTCGGTTGCAATAACGCGCTTTGAGATCTTTTTATGGTTGTGGCGCGATGTAGCCCATGCGAGAGCAAACTCTTGGTCATTAACGAGGCCGGCTTCAGATAACCGGAAGATGGTGGCCTGGGCTACCTGATCTTCAACGCCCCGGGTCTTAAGGTGAGCGAGAAGCTCGCCCTTACTTTTCGCTCGTGCAACAAGTGCGTTTAACGCAATTGCATAAGCTACTTCGTAAGGGTCAGAGCCCTCGCCTCTTTCGACCTTTGCGTACTGCAGAGAAATTAGAAATCTACCTCTGCTACTGCGTCATCAATCTCGGCGATCAAAGCTGCATCGACCTCGACTGGGACAAAACTTGCACGGATCTTATTTTCAATATCGTTGGCGAGATCTGGGTTATCGAGAAGGAAGTTACGTGAATTCTCCTTACCCTGACCAAGCTGATCGCCTTCGTATGTGTACCAAGCGCCTGACTTCTTTACGATGCCAAGGTCAACACCCATATCGAGAAGTGAACCTTCACGTGAGATACCTGTTCCGTAAATGATGTCGAATTCTGCCTGCTTGAAAGGTGGAGCCATCTTGTTCTTAACAACCTTGACACGTGTGCGGTTACCAACGGATTCTTGGCCATCCTTAAGAGTTTCAATACGACGGATATCGAGGCGAACTGATGCGTAGAACTTGAGCGCCTTTCCACCTGTCGTTGTCTCTGGAGAACCGAAGAAGACGCCGATCTTGTCACGCAATTGGTTAATGAAAATCGCTGTTGTCTTTGACTGGTGAAGTGCACCAGTAATCTTACGGAGTGCCTGAGACATCAAGCGCGCCTGAAGACCCATATGTGAGTCACCCATCTCGCCTTCGATTTCTGCGCGAGGAACAAGTGCTGCAACTGAGTCGACTACGACGAGATCGAGTGCGCCAGAGCGAACCAACATATCCATAATCTCGAGAGCTTGTTCTCCGGTATCTGGCTGTGAAACGAGAAGTGCATCGATATCAACGCCGAGCTTCTTTGCGTATTCAGCATCGAATGCATGCTCTGCATCGATAAATGCGCAGATACCGCCCTGCTTCTGTGCAGATGCAATTGCGTGCAATGTAAGAGTTGTCTTGCCTGAAGATTCTGGTCCGTAGATTTC
>NZ_JBJTMK010000038.1:0-4520 GCF_046070465.1 Candidatus Planktophila sp.
GATCGTCCAGAAATTCGTGGCATGGCAGTAGCTGCTCGTCACTTGATCAAGGTAGAGGAGGTCGAATAACAATGACTCTCAAACTTCATCATCTTCGTCCAGCTCCAGGTGCTAAGAAGGCTAAGACTCGTAAGGGTCGCGGTGAGGCATCGAAGGGTAAGACTGCAGGTCGTGGCGGTAAGGGAACTCACGCTCGTAACACGGTTCGTCCGGGCTTCGAGGGTGGTCAGCTTCCACTCGTTATGCGTCTTCCAAAGCTTCGTGGATTTAAGAACCCAGCTCGCATTGAGTACCAGGCGGTTAACGTCTCAACAATCAATGCACTCTTCCCAAAGGGTGGCGATGTAACAGTTGCAGACCTTATTGCTAAGGGAGCGGTTCGTGATTCATTGCCTGTAAAGGTTCTCGGAAATGGCGATATCGCTGTCAAGGTATCTGTAACAGCACATGCATTCTCAGCTTCAGCAATTGAAAAGATTGCAGCAGCTGGTGGATCAACGAACACACTGTAAAACCTGTTTTAAAATCGAATCAACGTCGTGATTGGTTAGAGGGAGAAGATTGATGCTCAGCGCATTTGGAATGGCATTTAAGACGCCAGAACTTCGAAAGAAAATCTTCTTCACTCTCTCCATCATGGCGTTGTTCCGTTTTGGTTCAGTAGTACCAACACCAGGCGTTTCATATGCGAACGTCAAGAGCTGTATCGATAACTCAACAAATTCAGGCCTCTTCGGTCTTATCAACTTGTTCTCTGGTGGAGCGCTTCTTCACCTCTCTGTATTCGCGCTCGGCATCATGCCTTACATCACCAGCTCAATCATCATTCAGTTGCTCACCGTTGTAATCCCTCGCTTTGAAACTTTGAAGAACGAAGGACAGTCAGGTCAGGCAACACTTACTCAGTACACACGTTATTTAACAATTGGTCTTGCAATCTTGCAGTCAACAGGTTTGATCGCAGTTGCACGTACACCAGGTCGTTTAATCTCAGGCTGTAATCTCGCGATTATTCCTGACGCATCATGGCAGCGCATCGTGACCATGATTGTTGTCATGACAGCTGGAACATCGGTAATCATGTGGCTCGGTGAGCTCATTACAGATCGCGGTGTCGGTAACGGTATGTCTATCTTGATCTTCACATCTATCGCTGCAGGATTCCCTGGCCAGTTGTGGGCAATCAAGGTTTCAAAGGGTCTTCCAGTATTCCTCTTCGTACTTCTCATGGGCTTTGCAGTTGTTGCTGCAGTTGTCTTCGTTGAGCAGGCACAGCGCCGTATCCCAGTTCAGTATGCAAAGCGCATGGTGGGTCGTCAGGCATACGGAGGAACATCGACCTACATTCCAATCAAGGTAAACCAGGCTGGCGTTATTCCGGTTATCTTCGCTTCATCACTTTTGTATATTCCTTCATTGGTCGTGAACTTCACCAATAGCCAAGCTGGTTGGGCTGTCTGGATTTCACGTAACTTGGTAAAGGGCGATCACCCTATTTACATCATCGCTTACGCAGCTTTGATCGTCTTCTTCACATACTTCTATGTTGCAATCACATTCAACCCAGATGAGGTTGCAGATAACATGAAGAAGTACGGTGGATTTATCCCAGGTATTCGCGCTGGTCGTCCAACTTCTGAATACCTCACATATGTTCTTTCACGCATCACAGCACCGGGGTCTATCTACCTTGCACTGGTAGCGATTATTCCAATCATCGCTCTCGTTGCATTCGGCGCTTCCCAGAACTTCCCATTCGGTGGAACAGCGATTCTTATCGTTGTCGGTGTTGGTCTTGATACTGCAAAGCAGATCGAATCACAGCTCCAGCAGCGTTCATACGAAGGCTTCCTGAAGTAATGCGTCTCGTCCTGGTAGGTCCACCAGGTGCGGGCAAGGGAACGCAAGCTCAGTTCCTTGCTGCGCACTACGGCATCCCACATATCTCGACCGGAGATATCTTCCGTGCAAACCTCAAAGAGAACACAGCTTTGGGTCAGGAAGCAAAGACATTTATGGATGCGGGTCAGCTCGTTCCCGACTCAGTCACCAATGCGATGGTCAAAGATCGTCTGAACTGGGACGATGCAGCAAACGGCTTCTTGCTCGATGGCTTTCCACGCAATGTGGTTCAAGCCGAAGTGCTTCGTGCAATCTTGGCTGAAAAGCGCACTCCGCTTGATGCCGTACTCGAGCTCTCAATACCAAATGAGCTCATTATTGGCCGCCTCTCTTCACGTCGTACCTGTCGTACATGTGGTGCGCCTTCTACTCCAGAGGCAACAGCATGTAGCGCATGTGGGGGAGCAGATCTCTACCAGCGCGAAGACGATAAGGCTGAAGTTATTGCAAAGCGCCTCGATGTCTATGAAGAGCAGACAGCACCAATTATTCACTTCTATCGCACCGAAGGTCTTCTCATCACTATCGATGCAGATGGTGAAATTGCAGAGATTACAGAGCGCGCAACCTCTGCTCTCGCTCGCGTAAAAGCATAATTAGGTAGCTAACATGGCAATTCAAATCAAAGACCTTGATCAAATCAAGGTAATGCGCCGTGCGGGTTTGCTCGTTGCACATATTCATCAGGCCATTCGCGACAACATCAAAGTCGGAATGACTACTGATGCACTCGATGCGATTGCCGTAGCAACGATTAAGCGTGGCGGAGGAACTGCAAACTTCCTTGGCTATCACGGTTATCCCAAATCAATCTGTGTATCCGTAAACGAGGAGATTGTTCACGGTATCCCTGGTCCACGTATTCTCAATGATGGTGATGTTGTCTCTGTCGACTGCGGAGCAATCATTGATGGCTGGCATGGAGATGCAGCTTTTTCAATTGGTCTTGGGACAGTAGATCCAGAAGATCAGAAGATGATGGATGTCTGCGAAGAATCCATGTGGCGCGGAATTGCAGCCGGATCTCTTAATGCTCGTCTTTCCGATATCGGTCACGCAGTTGAGCAGTATGTAAATTCACAAGGCAAGTACGGAATCTTGCGCGAGTACGGTGGACATGGAATTGGCACAGAGATGCATCAGGAGCCACACGTACTTAACTTTGGTCGTAAGGGATTTGGTCCGAAGATCGTTCCAGGTATGGCGCTTGCGATCGAACCGATGATTACACGTGGCAGCGAGAAGACAAGAGTTCTCGCCGATGATTGGACGGTTGTCTCTACCGATTCATCTCGTGGTTCACACTTCGAACATTCCTATGTGATCTGTCCCGACGGTAAGCCTTTTGTGTTGACTGCCATCGATGGTGGGCGCGAGAAGCTCGGTCGCTATGGCATCGAGGTATCTTCAGCTCTCGACTAGGGACTGTACTAGCCAGTAAACTCACCGTATGGAGCCGAGAATATGAGCCACCAGGATCAGGTGGAGTTCACACTCTGGCTCCGAGAAAATCAAAAGGCCTTCCTTAAAGCGGCGAAGGTAATCTGCTTCGATACCCAGAACGCCGAAGATGTTCTTCAAGAGGCTCTCACCGACGTATATAAGCGCTGGTCGAAGATTCGCGAACATGAAAATCCTGAGGCGTACCTCATGCGAGTGATGGTCAGCAAGCATGCAGATATGCGTCGGAAGTGGCTTCGCAAACAGCAAGAACTCGAAACATCCTGGGACCTTGCTGAAAATATCCGTGACATTGCAGATCAAACAGATGATGTCACCCAACGACTTCTCGTACAAGCGGCCATGAAATCGCTCTCTGCAATTCAACGTGCCGTCCTTGTTCTTATCTACGAGCATGGGATGGTGTTGAGAGAAGTTTCTGAAGTTTTGCAGATACCTATGGGAACTGCGGCATCTCACCTTGCGCGTGGCAAAGCAGCGGTCGCAGCGTATGTAGAGTTAGTCCCCGAACTTGAGAAATCTTCAGGGCGCGAGATAAATGCCCCAGTAAATAATGTTCAGGAGATATTAATCGCGGAGGTGGTGGATTCTAATGAGTGACATCGATCCGCTTATCAAACGTGAAATGCAGTGGATGGCAGTAGGTATCAATGAAAATCGCGACCTTGCGCCAATCATTATTGCTCGCGTTCGTCGCCAGCGAATTCGTAATGTAATTCTCGCAGCTCTTGCCGTCATCGCAATTAGCGCCGGAAGCATTGGAATTTACGAAGCTCTCAGAAGCGATCCAGCCCAAGTTACAGGGGGAATAACCGGCAATAACACTTCTACCCAACCAGAAATTGTCGGTCTCGCATCTGACTACCCAGTCACATGGGAGCAGAGCGTCGGCGATGTCTCTGCAATCAGTGCCGCTGGTGGATTGGGAGATACTCTCGGCGGACTTACTGCGGTAGGTTTAAAGATTTCCTGGGAACGTTGCGGTAAAGAGCAGTGTCCAACTACCTGGATTCTCTCGATTGAGAACAACACAGCTGATTTGGTTTCAACATCTCCATCGCTTGGGATCTTTAACAATCACACGCCGCTGGTCAGCGACTCTCGTCCGACCACAGTATTGCCGGGCGGCAAAGCTCTTCTAGTCTTCACCTTCCCAG
>NZ_JBJTMK010000039.1:0-21773 GCF_046070465.1 Candidatus Planktophila sp.
TAATTATTCTGCTGCTGCTTCTTCTGCTGAGGTTTCAACCGCAGCTTCTGTCTCTACAACTTCAGCTGGAACCTCTGCCACAGCATTGTCTGTCTCTGGCTCGGACACTTCAGCAACTGGTGCTGGTGCAGCCTCTTCAACTACAGGAGCTGACTTCGCAGCCAACTTCTCCTGTGCCTTCTTCTTAAGAGTTGTTGCGCCTTCTGCAGGCTCTGATGCCGCTGCCTTAACAGCTGCCTCGTATGCAATGCTCTTAGCTGGCTTTGGTGCTGCAACCTTGAGTGTTCCTTCTGTTCCTGGAAGACCCTTGAACTTCTGCCAATCGCCAGTCACCTTGAACAGTGCCGCAACTGCTTCAGTTGGCTGTGCGCCAACGCCGAGCCAGTACTGAGCGCGCTCAGAGTTAACCTGAATGATTGACGGTTCTTGTCCCGGTACATAACGACCGATCTCTTCGATTGAGAGACCGTTACGCGCCTTGCGTGAATCTGTCACGACGATGCGGTAGTACGGTGTACGGATCTTTCCAAAACGCATTAAACGAATCTTTGTAGCCAAAGTGGTGGTGCTCCTAAAAAAGTGTGTCAGCGTGAACTAGCTACAGCGGGGTGCGTAGCTGTGTTCATCCGACGGCGGATTTGGATGTTGTAGGGGTAGAGGGCCCTGCAACAGGTGGCTTATTCTGCCAGCCAACCCCGTCTAAGACGAAATCGAGAGAGGCTTAAGAGGGCGAAGAAAGCAAAGGCTCTGTGCGAAGACCTTTAGGTCGAGCATAGGGCTTTGCGTTGAGGCCTATTGAGCCTCTTCGGCAGCGCGCTTGGCAGGGTTGCCGGAGCGAGACTTCTTTTTAGGGGGCTGCTGGCTCATCCTGGGAGTGCCACCTGTAGCAGGCATTGGCATTCCTGGAGGAAGGGCCATTCCACCGGGCATGGCAGGCATCTTTCCCCCACGCATCTGCTTCATCATCTTCTGGGCAGCGGTGAACTTTTCGACCAACTTGTTGACGTCGGAAACTGCGCGACCAGAACCGGCTGCGATTCGGGCGCGACGAGAACCATTGAGGAGTTTGAGGTCGCGACGTTCTGCCGGAGTCATCGATTGAACGATTGCCTTAGTGCGAGTGAGTTCGGATTCATCGAAGTTATCGATCTGCTTCTTCATAGCTCCTGCGCCAGGCAGCATTCCCAGAAGCTTGCCCATACTGCCCATCTTCGACATCGCCTCGATTTGTTCAAGGAAATCTTCAAGCGTGAAATCTTCGCCTTTTACAAACTTCTCTTCCAGCTTCTTCGTTGTATCAGGGTTAAAGGCCTTCTGAGCCTGCTCAGCAAGAGTTGCGACATCGCCCATACCAAGGATGCGTGAGGCCATGCGCTCTGGATAGAAGATATCGAAATCGGCAATCTTCTCACCGTTGGAGACGAACATGATGGGACGTCCGGTCAGTGATGCGATAGAGAGAGCCGCGCCGCCACGAGCATCACCATCAAGCTTTGTGAGAACTACTCCATCAAAGCCAACACCTTCACGGAAAGCTTCCGCTGTGCGAACAGCATCTTGTCCGATCATGGCATCGACAACAAAGAGGATTTCGTTGGGATTGATTGCATCGCGAATTGCGGATGCTTCTTTCATCAAGTCCTCATCAACACCGAGGCGTCCTGCGGTATCGACAATGACCATGTTATGAAGCTTTGACTTTGCAAACTCAACACCAGCGCGTGCAACTTCTACTGGATTTCCAATGCCATTTCCTGGCTCCGGCGCAAAGACAGGAACGCCAACAGATTCACCAACAACTTGGAGTTGGTTTACAGCATTTGGGCGCTGAAGATCTGACGCGACAAGAATCGGCGTATCACCTTGATCCTTGTAGAACTTTGCTAGCTTTGCAGCAAGAGTTGTCTTACCTGCGCCTTGAAGACCGGCCAACATAATGACAGTAGGTGGGTTCTTTGCGAAGCGAACGCGTCGCGCTCCCCCACCGAGAATTTCAGTGAGTTCCTTATTTACTAATTCGAAGATTGCCTGAGCCTGATTTACTCCGGATTGCAGAGTTGGCAAAAGTTCCAGTGCACCGGCTTGGACTTTCTCAATAAAGGTATCGACAACTTCTCGCGCCACATCTGCTTCAAGCAAGGCCTGGCGAATCTCGGAAGCGGTATTCTCAATATCGCTCGATGAGAGTTTGCCGCGATTGCGGAGAGAGCCAAAGACTCCAGAAATCTTGGATGAGAGCGCATCGAACATAGTGGCCCATAGTACTGAAGAAAAGTACTACGTGAGAGAGGTTTGAATACGTGAAGCAACCTCTGCTGCTCGCTCTGGAGTGAGCGCTCCCCCGCCAATATCAGTCACATACAAGGTGTCGATTGCTTCTGCGCCGAGGGTTGCAACGATGGCAGATTTAATATCGATATTGCATTTCTTTACTGTGTCGCCGATGGAGAAAAGTAGAGCAGGTCTGTCATGGCTTCGAACTTCAATCACAGTTGCCTCGGTTGCAGCATCCGCAAAGGTTTCAACAATCGGCGGCGGTACAGGAATTGTTGGCATGCGCGAGTAGGTCTCAATTCGATCTCTAATTCTCTCTGCTAATTTCTCTTCTGCCTCCAAGCCCTTCACTAACTCTCGGTGGAGAGTTTCCCGAGTGAGTACATCGGCGTGAGGATCAGGAACCACAATCCACTCCATCACTGCCACGCGATCGACGGTCTTAGTGCGAGCACTTCGTACATCAAGTCGTAGGAGATTGAGTACGCCCGAGACAATCGAAAGAAGTCCGGTCTTATCGGGTGAAATGACTTCGATGGCATAGACGGCACCACGGTCATCTATTGAGACATCCAGGCGACCCAACTGTGCACGCGCTACTTGGTCGGGAGTTAACTCGGGTTGCTCTGTAATCGTGTTGTCAGTGATGGCAAGTTTTGTCTTGCGCACAAGTTCATTCACAAGCGTTGCCTTCCAATCACTCCATGCTGCCCGTCCTGTAGCAACGCCATCAGCAATGCTGAGCGCATGGAGCAATTCAAGAGTTCCCACATCGGTAATGTTCTCTGCAACGCTCGAAATTGTTGCTGGGTCATCGAGGTCGCGTCGCGTGGCTGTCGCAGAGAGCAAAAGATGATGACGAATCAACGTCTGGATTGTGGCAACGTCCCTCTCGTTGAATCCAATTCGAGTGGCAAGTGGCCTAATGAGCTCTTCGCCTCGGATGGAGTGATCTTCTTCCGTGCCTTTGCCGATGTCATGAAAGAGAGAGGTGAAGAGAAGGATGTCAGGGCGGTGCACTTCACGCGTATGGGCTGCAGCAGCAACAGCTGTTTCGACCATGTGGCGGTCAACTGTGTGGCGATGTAAGACATTACGTTGAGGCAGAGACCTCACACCTGCCCATTCAGGAATCCAATGGAAGATGATCTCCTCTTGATCGAGAGCTTCGAAGATCTCCACCATCGCTGGACCTGCTCCAATGAGTGCAATGAGATATTCACGAGCTTCACGAGGCCAAGGATGTGGAAGCGCTCCCCTCCCGGCATCTAACGCATCAGCATAGATGCGAAGTGAATCGAATGAGAGTCTCAATCCAAGTTGAGCGGCAGTTGCAGCTGCACGTAATCCGATTACTGGGTCGCTATCGATATCAAAAGTAGAATCAATCACAACCTCGTTATTACTGACACTGATTCCAGGAGCAATTGTTGTTGAACGTACACGACGCAAGAATCGACCCAGACCATCTTTTCCCTTGTGGTGATATTGATGCCATGCCATTTGCATCAGGTAATCAACTGCTCTCGCTGATTGCGCAACATCGCTCATGAGTGCATCTGCATCTGAATAGCCCAACACCGCAGCAACCTTGTCTTGCTCGGCAAATAGCAGGCGATCTTTATCACGGCCGCTTGTGTTGTGAAGGGTTTCACGAACGGTGGAGAGAAGAGATTCAGCTTGGCTCACACGTTCCATAGGAAGAGTCATCGCGCCAGATGTATTCATTGCACGAAGTGCGGTGATATCTCGAAGGCCACCTCGAGATTCTTTAAGGTCTGGCTCTAGCAGATAGGCCAGCTCGCCATTACGCTCATAGCGCTCTTCTAATGTGGCTTCGAGCTGAGGAAGATACTTGCTACTTTCGTTTCGCCAACTTTCGAGCGCCATCGATTGAATGTCGGCAACTAAATCAGCGCTTCCGCAGATGAGACGAATATCAAGAAGACCCATCGCAACTTTCAGATCATCTTCGAGAGCGGAGCGAACCTCTGTTCGTGTGCGCACTGAGTGATCTATCTTGATCTTTTGATCCCATAACGGATAGAGAATTGCATTGACGATTGCGGTCAATTCGGCAATTTTGTAAAAACCTGTATGAAGAATGACGATATCTAAATCAGAACCCGGAGATAGCTCGCCGCGACCGAAGCTTCCGACCGCGGCGATAGCCATCTCTTCCGAATCAGCACCACTCGCGAGGAATAATTCAGAGATTAGGAGGTCGCGCTCGTTAGAACGCAACCTCCTCTCTCGTGTACCCATGATGAGATTCTATGGTCGAACTAGGCGCTATCCAGTCAGGACTAGATAGCGTCTGGGCCGCGCTCTCCCGTGCGAACGCGGACTACTTGATCCACCGAAGTTGTCCAGACTTTTCCATCACCGATTGATCCGGTACCTGCGGCCTTGACGATTACATCAACGATATTGGCGGAGTCAGCATCGTCAACGAGAACTTCCAGTCGAACTTTTGGAACGAGATCTACGGTGTATTCAGCACCTCGGTAAACCTCTGTGTGACCCTTCTGTCGACCAAAGCCACTCGCTTCAGAGACGGTCATGCCAGTGATACCAGCAGCTTGCAGTGCATCCTTTACTTCATCGAGCTTGAATGGCTTGAGAATTGCTGTAATAAGTTTCATAGGTTTGCGCCTCCTCGTGATGAGCTTGCATATTCGTATGCTGATTCAGCATGTTCTTTAAGATCGATTCCTTCGATTTCAGCATCCTTTGCGATGCGGAATCCAATGGTCTTCTCGATTGCAAAACCAATAATCAGAGTCGCAATAAACGAGTAACCAGCTACGAGCGCAACACCAAGGGCTTGCTTACCCAAGAGCGTGGTTCCACCACCATAGAAGAGTCCATCGAGACCGATGCTGTTCACCGCAGATGCACCGAAGAGTCCAATAGCGAGCGAGCCCCAAATTCCTCCAACGAGGTGAACTCCCACAACATCGAGTGAGTCGTCAAAGCCCAGCTTGTACTTCAAGCCCACTGCTAGTGCACAGAGGATTCCTGCGACAAATCCAATGACAACTGCAGCCCATGGAGCTACAAAGGCACATGCTGGCGTAATTGCAACCAGACCTGCTACGGCACCTGATGCAGCACCGAGCGATGTTGCATGGCCATTGCGAATCTTCTCCACTGCAAGCCAGCCAACAATTGCTGCTGCAGCTGCGACTTGTGTATTCATCAACGCCAAACCGGCAATTCCATTTGCTCCCAGCGCTGAACCTGCATTAAATCCGAACCAGCCGAACCACAAAAGACCTGCGCCGAGCATGACAAGTGGTAATGAGTGTGGGCGCATTGGATCTTTGCGCCATCCAATTCGCTTTCCCAGGACGATAGCGAGTGCTAGACCTGCAGCACCTGCATTGATATGGACGGCGGTGCCGCCAGCGAAATCTTCAATTCCTTTTCCAGCAAGGAAGCCAGTTCCGGTGACAACGTCACCCACTTTATTTCCGAATGCAAATACCCAGTGTGCCACTGGGAAATAAACAACTGTGCTCCAGAGTGCGACAAAGATTGACCATGATATGAACTTGGTTCTATCGGCAATTGCTCCTGAGATAAGTGCAGGTGTAATGATTGCGAACATCAACTGAAAAGCTGCAAATACCAATAGTGGAATCGGATAAACGCCGCCATTATTTGTAAAGTCATTCACAGCACCCCCAAGGCCGCTGAGGGAGAAGTTTCCGTACCATGCTGATTCGGCCTTGTAGCCAAAAGCTAATTCAAATCCATAGATAACCCAGAGAATGCTCACGATACCGATTGTGATCATAGACATCATCATCATGTTAAGGACGCTCTTGGTGCGAACCATTCCTCCGTAGAAGAATGCAAGACCTGGAGTCATCAGTAAGACGAGTGCACTGCTGATGAGAATAAAGGCAGTGTCACCACTATTGAGAACCACTTCTCCCATTGTTAAACCTCACTTTTAAGAAGAAACCGCTAAAACTCGCCATTGAGATAGGAGAAAGGTCGCAAAGTGGGGTTACAGAATGAGGTAAAGAGAGTTAAGGCGGTGCAACAAAAGGCCGAGAAATGTTTCGGTCAGGTTAATCCCGTAAGAGCCCATCGATATAGCTCTGGCTCTCAAATGGAGCAAAATCGTCAATTCCTTCGCCTGTGCCGATGAATTTAATAGGCAGATCGAGCTGGTCCTCAATTGCAAGGGCTACTCCCCCACGGGCTGTTCCGTCGAGTTTGGTCACAATCAAACCGGTAACTTCAACTGCTTCACTAAAGAGCTTGGCCTGAATCAATCCGTTCTGGCCAGTTGTTCCATCTATCACAAGGAGAACTTCTGCAACGGGTGCGCTCTTTTCTATGACTCGTTTGATCTTTCCGAGCTCTGCCATTAAATCGTTCTTCGTGTGCAATCGGCCGGCGGTATCGATGATCACATATGCAGCACCTGAATCCGTGCCGCGTTTTACTGCATCAAACGCAACAGACGCTGGTTCGCCTTCATGCTTACCTGTAACGACATCAACTCCAACGCGTGCACCCCATGTCGAAAGCTGCTCAACTGCTGCGGCGCGAAAAGTGTCTGCCGCTCCTAAAACCAATGAGTGAGATTGGCTCTTTAAATACTGTGCCAACTTTGCAACAGATGTTGTCTTGCCAACACCGTTGACACCAACAACCAGAATTACTGCCGGTGATGCAGCTTGGGCTAGCTCGCGATTTTTCTGAGATAGATGTGACTGCAGAATCTCGCGGAGAGCACCTTCTGCATCATCGCCTTTAATCTTTTTACCCTCCGCGATGAGCTTCTCAGCGAGAACGGGACCCAAATCTGCCGCAAGGAGCTCCGATGAGAGTTCATCCCAATCCAAAATGGATGCAGTGGATTCGCCTTTGAGTTTTGAGACAAAGCGCGAAAAGAGACCCATCAGGCTTTACCTCTTAGGCGTTTGCAGTCTCGCGAAGACGCTGCGAGATAACTTCAGTGACACCATCGCCGCGCATTGTTACGCCATAGAGCGCATCCGCAATCTCCATGGTGCGCTTCTGGTGAGTAATGATGATGAGCTGTGAATTTTCACGAATCTCTTCAAGTACGCCAAGCAAACGACCAAGGTTGACATCATCAAGCGCTGCTTCAACTTCGTCGAGTACATAGAACGGACTTGGACGTGACTTAAAGATTGCAACGAGCATAGCAACTGCCGTCAGAGACTTTTCGCCACCTGAGAGAAGTGAGAGACGCTTAACGCGCTTTCCTGGTGGGCGCGCTTCAACATCGACGCCTGTATTGAGAAGATCATCTGGATTAGAGAGGAAGAGCTTTCCTTCTCCGCCAGGGAATAAGCGACTGAAGATGTCCTTGAAGTGCGCTGCAACTTCTGTGTAAGCCTCCATAAAGACTTCTTGCACCTTGTCATCAACTTCCTTGATGATGTCGAGAAGATCCTTCTTGGTGCGCTTCAAATCCTCGAGCTGTTCTGCAAGGAACTTCAAACGCTCTTCAAGTGCGTTGTACTCCTCTAGTGCAAGAGGGTTAATTTTGCCGAGCAAATTCAGTGAACGTTCGGCTGAAGCAAGGCGTTTCTCCTGCTGGTCGCGACGGTACGGAATCAGTTCGGTCGCAACAATTTCACCTTCATCGGTCTCGATAAATGTTGGTACATCCTTGTCAGGACCGTATTCGCCAATCAGAGTTGGGATATCAATACCGAGCTCTTCAACAGCCTTCGTCTCGAGAGCTTCAATCCGCATGCGCTGTTCTGCGCGAGCAATTTCGTCACGATGGACACTTGTGGTGAGTTGATCAAGCTCGGCGGTGAGTTCGCGTCCGCGAGTACGAACAGTCAGAGTCTCGCTATCGCGATCCGTGCGAGAGCTTTCCAGACGCTGACGTTCTGCTGAAGACTTAGCGATAGAGCGTTCGATGTGAATCAAAGCTTCATATGCGGCTTCTGCGATTGCCTGTGAAATTACCGCACCACGCGCACGCGCACTTCGTCGAGCCACTGCGCGCTCTGAGGCTTCGCGTTCGGCATTTGCCGCATCTTTCAGTGATTGTGCGCGAGCTGCAATTGATGTCACGCGCTCTTCAGATGTTCGAACTGCAAGACGTGACTCCATCTGAGAAGTACGTGCTGCAGAAACTTGTTCACGAAGGCTCTCTGCGCGGGTGCGATCGGGTTCTGCGATTTCACCTTGCTGACCTAGTTGAGATTGAGCAATGGCGAGTTCGTTCTCGTCACGGGACTTTGCAGCGGATGCTTCTGTGATCGCTTGTGTCAGACGCTCAACTTCAGCCGATGCTGACTTCATGTTCTGGCCTGAGACTGCAAGCTGTTCGGTAAGAGCTGCAATACGTGCATCAGACTCATTGAGCTGCGCCAAAGCTGCGTCGAAGTCGCCTTGCTTGCTATCGACCTCTGCGGCTGCTGTTGCAATTTCAAACTTAAGTCGGTCGCATGTGCGAACGAGTTCTTCTGCCTCTGTCTCAAGTCCATTGATGAGCGCTTGAATTTCAACGAGTGAGTGAGATGATGCAGAACCACCGCGTGCACGATGTGCTGTGATGACATCACCATCACGAGTAACAACTGTTAAGCCCTTATGCTCGCGCAAAATGTCTTCAGCTTCGCGAGCATTCTCAACGACAACAGTGCTTCCAAGAAGCTGAGAGAGAAGCTCTGAGATCTCAGATGAGCGCACATGTGAAAGAAGGGACGTGAGGTTGCCTGGAACGTTTGACGATGAATGGGCACCTGGCTCGTATACAAGTACATCTGCCTGTCCAAGGTTTTCACTGCGAAGAGTTGTCAGTGCTGTAACTGCTGCCTTGATATCGCGGACTACAACTGCATCTGCAAGTGTTCCGAGAGCTGCAGCAGTTGCTGCCTCCCATCCGGAATCAATCTGAATCAAGGATGCAATGCTTCCGAGAAGGTTTACGCCGCGTGAGTCACGAACAAGTGCTGCTGCTCCATCGCGTGATTGAGATGTAATGCGCATAGCTTCAAGCTTTGATTCGACAGCATTTCGTTCGCGATCTGCAGCACGCTCTGCATCTACAAGTTCTGCATGCTTCTTCTTTGCTGTATCAAGTGCGCTCTTAGCAATTTCAAATTGTGAATCGAGTCCGAGCTCGCCGGCATCTGCGCCAGCAATCTCCATTTCGAATTGGCTATAGGCGGCCTTGGCTTGATCGACACGAGATTGCGCTTCAGAGCGTGCAGTTGTCAGGCGTGCAATTTCTTCTGCATTTGCCTCGAGTCGAGCTGCAAGAGATTTGATGTGTCCCTCTTGGCGCGCTGTACCTTCTCGCTGATCTGCAATGGCGCGAAGCGCTGCATCGATCGTGTCTTCCTCTGCCTTGAGTGCGGCTTCCAGTTGTGCAAGTTTTGTCGTTGCCTCTTCTAGGGCAGTTTCTGCCTGAACGGTCTCTTGGCGAAGTTGTGACTCTTCTTCAAGAAGTGATGCAGCCTCTGTTTCAAGTGCTTCTGGATCACGACCTGCCGAGCGAGCTTCTTCTGCCTCTTCAGCAAGGAAACGCGAACGTTCTTGCGCTAAAGACTGCGTGCTGCGGAATTTTTCACGAAGACCAGAGAGGTTGTAGAAGTTCTCTTGCGCTGCAATCAACATCGGAGTTTCGAATGCTGCCTGAGCATCGAGCTCTTCCTCGCGCTTGCGTGCCTTTTCCAACTCAGCTTCTACCTCTGCACGACGCTCGCGAAGCGCGTTTTCATCAGCAACCTCGGCATCGAGCGTCTTTGAGAATGCGATGTAATCATCTGCAAGGAGACGAAGACGTGCATCACGAAGATCTGCCTGGATAGTTGCTGCCTTCTTTGCAACTTCAGCCTGCTTGCCCAACGGACGCAACTGGCGACGAAGTTCAACGGTAAGGTCATTGACGCGCGCTAGGTTTGCTTGCATTGAATCAAGCTTGCGAAGGGCTTTCTCTTTACGCTTACGGTGCTTCAGCACGCCTGCAGCTTCTTCAATATAAGCGCGACGTTCTTCAGGTGTTGCCATCAAGATTGCGTCGAGCTGACCTTGGCCCACGATGACGTGCATTTCACGACCGATACCTGAGTCGGAGAGGAGCTCTTGGATATCAAGAAGGCGTGATGCTTCTCCGTTAATTTGATATTCGCTCTGTCCATTACGGAAGAGAATTCGAGAGATTGTTACTTCGGTGTAATCGATATTGAGTGCGCCATCACTATTGTCGATCGTGACTGCAACCTCTGCGCGACCGAGTGGTGCGCGACCTGATGTTCCGGCAAAGATGACATCTTCCATCTTTCCACCACGAAGTGACTTTGCGCCTTGCTCACCCATTACCCATGTGAGCGCATCAACTACATTTGATTTTCCTGAACCGTTTGGACCGACCACACAGGTGATTCCAGGTTCGAGACGAAGGGTCGTCGCAGATGCAAAGGATTTAAATCCTTTAAGGGTCAGACTCTTCAAATACACGGCGCAAACCTACCTTGCAGTTGGGTTTACAGATAAACGCGACTCAGCTCAACTTCAACTTGAGGGTTTGAGTATTTCGAAAGCAGACCGTGCAGCTGATTGCTCTGCTTCGCGCTTGCTCTTACCTGTTCCAGTTGCGACAGGTTTTCCCCCGACAATAGCGGTGGCTTCAAAACTCTTATCGTGATCTGGTCCGCTCTCAGTGACCTGATATTCCAACGTGGATTTTCCAAGGGAGGCAACGAGTTCTTGCAGTGCCGTCTTTCCATCTAACCCTGCACCCATCGCCATAGCGCTATTGAGTGTGGGACCCACCAACTTCAAAAGCGCTGCCGATGTCTTTTCAAAACCTGTAGAGATATACATCGCTCCGATAAGCGCTTCGAGAGCATCAGCCAGAAGTGAGTTCTTGTCACGACCATTAGTGACTTCTTCGCCTTTGCCAAGGCGGATGTATTTACCGAGATTAAGCGAGCGCGCAATATCAGCCAGTGCGCGCATATTGACGATGCCTGAACGTAGCGGAGATAAACGACTTTCGTCGAGATCTGGATATTTGCGATAGAGCTCTTCAGTGACGACCATTCCAAGTACAGAGTCGCCCAGAAATTCCAAACGCTCATTCGTGGCAGTTAATCCTGCTTCATATGCGAATGAGCGATGGGTAAAAGCTAACTCAAGCAGCTCAACGTCAATCTCGACGTCTATCTGCTTGAGGAGATCTGAATACAAATTAGACGTCAAGAACCTGACGGCGGTTGTATGTTCCACAAGTAGGGCAGGCAACGTGGTTGAGCTTTGGCTGCTGGCACTGTGGGCAATTTGAAAGTGATGCCACTGTTGTCTTCCACATTGAACGACGTGAACGTGTCTTTGAACGAGACATCTTTCGCTTTGGTACTGGCACGGTAACCGTCCTTTAACTCGAGCCACTTGAGCCAACTCGGCCTAGCGGATATGGCGTAAGTATCGCCTATTGGCCGGAAGAACCCAAATCGAGGCCTGTGAGGCCGGCCCAGCGAGCATCGACCACATCGTGGGCATGGTCCTCTGGAAGGCTCTCCCACTTTTCGCCGCAATCTGGGCAGAGGCCAAGGCAATCCTCTTCACAGAGTGGATTGACTGGAAGGCTCAAAATAATCGCGTCGAGGACTGGCACTTCGAGATTGACTTGCTCGCCCTCAACGAAGAGCACTTCATCTTCATCGAGGTCATCAATCTCTTCATCCTTCTTGCGAGATTTCTTACCCTTATCGTCAGTAGGTTCATAGCGATAGAGCTCTTGGATCTTGCGATCGATGACTAGTTCGACGGGATCCAGGCAGCGAATGCACTCGCCCTCTGCAACTGCATAGATGTCGGCTGTAACAAGAATTCCTTCCGTTACTGACTCGCAGCGTACATCGAGTTCAATGACATCACCTTCAGGCACTGCAATCAAAGGAACTCCAACACGGAATGGAGCCTCGATATCGATTTCGTACTCTTTCATCTCGCCAGCGCGACGCGGGAGTTCGTGAGTATTGAGAAGGAATGCTCCCTCGTTAGCAGGTTTCTTCGATGCCATAGCGATGAATCAATTATCTTCTGAGAGCTGCGAAAGGACGTCTTTATCGTTTGCGCCTTCAAGTCGTTCGCGACCACGTGCAACAGCATCCATAGTCTTATTGAGAATTACCTCAAGAGTTGCAAGACGGCCATCTATGTATGCCTCAACTTCTTCTCGTTCTTGGGCTGCGATATCACGAGCGTCATCAAGAATACGTTGCGCCTCATCGCGTGCAGATTGAACGATAGCTGTTTGTTCAACCATGCGAGCAACATCTTCACGAGCAGTAGCAATCATAGATTCGGCGCTGCTGCGACCTTCTTCGATGATTCGATCTCGCTCGGCGATGATGTCTTCAGCTGTATGTAAATCTGTAGGCAGAATGTCACGAGCGCCTTCGAGAATCTCGAGGATTTCACCGCGGTGCACAACGCATGATGCAGAAAGCGGAACGCTGCGAGCTTCTTCAATCAGAGTGATTGCCGTATTCAGTTTTTCAATTGAATCCATAGACATATCTCTACCGTCCTCTTTTACTTACTTGCCTGGGAAGCTGCACGCGCCTTGAGCGCTGCATTGACATTTGCTGGAACCATCGTTGAAACATCGCCCCCGTAGTAGGCGAGTTCCTTGACGATAGATGATGAAAGGAAGGAGTGAGTAGGCGACGTCGCCATAAACATCGTCTCCACCCCAGAAGCCTGTGTATGAACCTGTGCCATCTGAAGCTCATAATCGAAGTCGGTGACAGCGCGAAGACCTTTGACAATGACATCTACATCATTTGCCTTGCAATAGTCGACGAGCAGGCCAGAGCCGGAATCAACTTTTACATTGTTAAATTGAGTGACATTGGCGCTGATGAGATCGAGACGCTCTTCTACGGAGAAAAGGCCATCTTTCTTGCGGTTAACGAAGACGGCTACAACGACCTCATCAAACTGCTTGCTGGCACGCTCGATGATGTCGAGATGACCATATGTGATGGGATCGAAGGATCCTGGGCAAACCGCGCGCTTCATATGGAGAACGCTAGCAAGATGAGAGCCAGTTATCCATTTTCAGGCGTATCGGAGAGTGGAATTCCGTAGAAAATAGTTGCCTGTCCATAATTCTTTACGCGAATCTCTTCATAACCATAGGGCCATGAAATCTCTTTAGTTCGACTATTTCTTTCGATAGCGATAATCGCATCCGGATGAAGGAAGCCGTTTTCGCGAAGTTGAACCAAAGTTTCGACAATATCAATGTCATCGACATCGTATGGCGGATCGATATAGATGAAGTGGTATTGATATTGGGCTTTATCACCCAAGAATCTATGAGCACCCATTGTGTAGAGATGGAAGATGCCAGCAAATTGTGCGCTCTTGATGCTGTCGTAATTATCAGAGATTGCTTTTGCAGCGGCCTCATCCTTTTCAACGGCATGAACAATTGCTGCGCCGCGCGAGAGAGCTTCAAGTGCTATGGCGCCCGTACCTGCGTAGAGATCGAGCACGCGCAAACCCTCAAAATCACCGAACTCGGACATCAACGTTGAGAAGAGCGCTTCACGAGCGCGGTCAGATGTGGGGCGAGTTGCTGAAGCAACTGATGAAATAGGGCGACCTTTAGCGGCTCCCGCAATAATACGCATCGACTTCTCCCCTAACTCTTATCGATAAATTCAGTAGCAGTATCTAACTCTAATTTCCGAAGTGCTGCCTCCAAGAGAGAGTGCTTCTTCAATCCACCTTGGATCAACAAGGTCGCTTCGCTACGAGCAACTTCAATAAGCGCTTCGTCACGAAGAACTCGAAGAAGTCGTAGGTGTGAACGAGTTCCGGATTGATGTGTACCAAGAACATCACCTTCACGGCGCTGTTCGAGATCGATGCGTGAGAGTTCAAATCCATCAGTCGTTGATGCAACAGCTTCTAAACGTGCACGTGCTGGAGTCCCTGCTGATGACTTTGTCACCAAAAGGCAGAGTCCCGGTGAAGTGCCTCGACCTACACGGCCACGAAGCTGATGGAGCTGAGAGACTCCAAATCGATCTGCATCCATAATCACCATGAGCGTTGCATTAGGCACATCCACGCCTACCTCGATCACCGTGGTTGAAACGAGAACATCAATTTCGCCATCGGCAAATGCCTTCATAGTCTGGTCTTTTACTTCAGCACTCTGACGTCCGTGCAGCGGTGCTATTCGTAAACCATGGAGTGGTCCTGATTGAAGTTCTGGTCCAAGCTCTTCAACAGCAGAGAGAGATGAGTCGCTTCCTTCCAGGAATTCAAAGTCAGCGTCTTCTGAGATATCTGCACTAATTCGTGGTGCGACGATATAAACCTGATGCCCTTGTTCAACTTCCTCGCGTACTCGTTGCCATGAGCGGTCAAGAAAATGTGGCTTCTCTTCAACCGGAACAAGGTGAGTTGTAATTACCTGGCGACCCAGTGGAAGTTCACGAAGTGTTGATACATCGAGGTCGCCAAAGACGGTCATCGCAACAGTTCGTGGAATTGGCGTGGCGGTCATGACAAGAAGGTGTGGGGTCACTTCCGCCTTTGATTTGAGTGCATCGCGTTGCTCTACTCCAAAGCGATGTTGCTCATCGACAATAACGAGAGCAAGTTCCTTAAATTCAACGCTATCGCTCAGCAAGGCATGAGTGCCCACAACTAGTCCTGCACCACCGCTCTTAATCTGCGAGAGAACTTCTTTGCGCGTTGCTGTGTTCTGTGAACCCGTCAATAACACCACGCTTGTTGCGAGATCCGAGCTGCCCAGCATTCCGCCTTGCGCCAATTCTCCAAGAAGCTTTTGAAAAGTTCGTTGATGCTGTGCTGCAAGCACTTCAGTAGGCGCAAGTAGTGCCACTTGACCTCCGTTATCAATCACAGTAAGTGCAGCGCGAAGTGCAATCACTGTCTTTCCAGATCCGACTTCGCCTTGCAGGAGTCGGTGCATAGGGTGAGCAGCCGCTAAGTCTTTTGCAATCTCCTCAGAAACGATCTTCTGACCAGCTGTAAGCTTAAAGGGCAGGCGCGCATCAAATGCATCGAGCAAGCCACCTGGTTTATGAGGGCGCGCAACGGCATCCAACTTTCGAAGCTCATCTTTGCGCTTCAGCAGAAGTAATTGAAGAAGGAGTGCCTCGTCGAAAGTTAGGCGTTCCCGTGCAAGCTCGGTTGCATCCACATCATTCGGGTGATGAATCTGTTCAAGTGCCTGGCGAATTGTGGGGTAATGATTCTTCTCCAGAAGCGATACAGGGATTGGATCTTCAACCTCATCCAAGGAAGCTAAAACGATATCGATACAACTTGCAATCTTCCATGAAGGCAGTTTTGCGGTCGATGGATATAAGGGAATGTAACGACCTGCAAATCCTGCAACCGCACTATCTTCATCGCCACCATCTGGAATCAATTCATAATCGGGATGCGTCAACTGCATCTTGGTATTGAACTTGCCGACTTTGCCGGCGAAGAGCCCTTTGCTTCCGACCTTTAGCTCTTTCTCTCGCCACGCCTGATTAAAGAATGTGAGAGAGAGTTTTGCTGTTCCATCAGTGACTACAACTTCTAGCATCGTGCCTTTACGAGCCTGGAACCTTCGGGATTGAACGCTAAAAATCTCGGCAAGGATCGTTGCTTCATCACCTTCTTGGAGCTCTGCAATGTCTGAGAGTTCACCTCGCACTAAGTACCTGCGTGGAAAGTGGTGAAGGAGATCTCCGACGGCCGTATAACCAAATGACTCTTTAAAGGCCTTTGCAGTCTTATCGCCTAAAACTCCGCTGAGCTTTGAGTCGAAGGTGGCCATGGCGTTATTCTCTCGTGAGCTCGAGCTTTCTCGAGTATTGAAGCCATGGTGCGTGGGTGATAACAATCAAAGTTCGTCCGCGTGAGAGTTCCATGATTGCCGCTTGTATGCGCTGTGAGCGCTCGTGATCGAGGTGCTCTAGTGGCTCATCGAGAATAATGATGGGAGCAGGCGAGAGGAGCGCTCTGGCAACGGCCAAACGTTTAGCCTCTCCCCCAGATAGAACGCGGCCGAATTCACCTAATACTTCATCAAGTGCGATATCAGATAGTTCGAACTCGTTGATGATGACTTGGAGCTCTTGATCTGAAGCCTCCGAAGCTGCAATCTTGAGATTCTCGCGCAAAGTTGTATTGAAGATATGTCCGTGTTGCAGAGTTCCCGTGATGTAGTGATGAGGTTCCACAATTTCAGAGACTTGTGCGCCACCGATAGTGAGAGAACCTGAATACTGAGCAAAACCCAAGAAAGCCGACGCTAATGTTGACTTACCCACTCCACTTGGGCCCGCGATAACAAGAACTTCTCCCTCTTTGATATCAAGGCTCAGGGGTGCAAGGAATTGCTCACTCCAATAAGGAATGCAAGCTTCTAAACTAATTGCGAATCCCAAAGGGATTTGAGTTGCCTGGGGAGAGACTTGCGTGAAGCGCGCGAGCTCGGCAACGTTCTGACTTGCTCGACGGTTCTTGCCTGCAGGAAAGAGGTTCGGAAACCATGATGTGTATCCCTCAAACCCAACGAGAATAAGGAATACCGACATAGAGATATGGATCGGAAGGATTTCTCTTTCGTAATAGAAAGTAAAAGCAATCCCAACAAGCGCGCTTCCCAGCGATGCAATTGTCAGGAACTGCAAAACGGAGACATAAGCCGCGCTCCTCTTCTCTAATAGCGCAAGCTTGCGGGCTGATTGTGTCAGCTCCCCTCTATAGGTCACGGCATATCCGAATATCTCAGCCTCAACGAGAGCATCTGCCGCGTTGGTCACTTCTCCAGCAAGGATGTTTTCTCGAGTTTCAATCTCAGTAGCAATTGGATCCAGCGTTCTCCGAACAACGACAGGAATGACCACAAGAAATATGACCGTCAGGGCAATCGACCAGGCAAGCACAGTGGAATCAATCCAGGCGGCAAGTAGCACAGTGACCGCTCCTGCAGCGGCAGCAGATAATCCAGGCAAAGTGACGCGAAGATGAAACTCTTGTGCGCGCTCTACATCGTCAATCACGCTCTTGCTCTGCGTTGCAACTGAGGAGCTCTCACCTTTTATACGGGAAGCAAATGCAGAAAAAAGTTGAACTCGAACGCCGGTGAGCTTCTTGAAAATAGCCTCATGGCTCATTACTCGCTCTGCATATCTGGCTACAGAACGGAAGATTCCGAAGAATCTCACCAGCACAATCGCGACACTGAGCGCCAGGATAGGTGGATGTTGCGAAGCCATCGTGATTAACCATGCACTCGAGACAGTGAGTCCGGTGCCGCCCACGAGAGCAAAAGCACCGAGCGCGATTGCCAAAAGGAATGAGGTACGAGTGGATAGTTTCATCGCTCCACCATCTCAATCTCACGTGCGCCAGCGATTGATTGATCAGGTGCATGCAAGATGGCAATCACGATTGCACCTTGAGTTGATTGCTCTTGAAGAAGCGCAAGAATCTCCTCTGCAGAATGCGAATCCAAATCTGCTGTCGGTTCATCGGCAATAATCAGCGACGGAGAAATCATGAGCGCTCTAGCTATTGCGATTCTGCGCTTCTGACCACCGGAAAGATGTGCACTCTTCTCACCAGCCCCGCTGATTCGTGTATTCAAGCCATCGGGTAGTAAATCCACCGGAAGCCCAACACGTTTGAGTAAATCAGCAATATCATCATCGCTAATCCCTGCACGGACAAGCGCAAAAAGCTCTCGTACCGTTCCGGAAATGAGCGCTGGATTCTGTGGAATCCAGCCAATGTTTCGATAGAGAGATGCTCTTTCAATCTGACAACTATCAATCCCATTGATGCGAACCTGTGAGTATGCATTGAGGCCGAGAATTGAATTAAGGAAAGTAGTCTTCCCTAAACCCGATGCGCCGCGAATAACAAGAACATCTCCACTTGAAAGTGATTGAGCAGCTAGCTGACCTCTGCCATAAGGAGAACTCCATTTGCTCCACTCAAGGCGAGTGATGCCCTGGATCCTCTCGTCGCCCAATGCGTCCGGCTCAATATCTCTGACCAGCTCTGTGATTTCTGCAAGCGCTGCGCCACCATCTGCTGAAGCGTGAAAGAGCGATGCAGCGTTTCGAAGTGGAAAGTACACCTCTGGAGCTAAAACCAATACTGCAAGTGCAGGAAAGAATTCCATCGAGCTATTTACTAACCGAATTCCAATAGAGACGGCAATAAGGGCGACAGAGATAGTTGCTGCAAGTTCGAGAACCAAGGCAGAGAGAAATGAGATGCGCAGAACCTTCATTGTCTCGCTGGTGTACCTATCCCCCATCTCTTGGATCCGTGCACCTTGTGACTTATGTCGACCAAATATCGCAAGAGTGTGCAATCCGCGAAGTGAATCTTCAAAGTAATGCGCGAGAGTGCCAAGCGACTTCCATTTCGCAGTGACTGCATCATTTGTATATCTACCAATAAGCGCACCAAAGAAAGGAATGATCGGCAAAGTGAGAACAGCTATGAAGGCAGATGTGGGATCGAGAATGGTGATAGCAATAATTACTGCAAGCGGCGTGAATGAAGCCCCAAACATTTGCGGTAGAAATCTTGCTAGATATACATCGAGCGAATTTGCGCCCTTAATCAGAAGAGTCGAAAGATGGGCAGATGGTGCGGCTCGTAAAGCTGCAGGTGTTATCAGAACTGATACGCGAAGCTCTGACTTGAGATGGGCTGCCTGTACAGATGCCCAGCGCTCAAATTGCGATGTAAAGATTGCTCGGAAGAGCCAGAGCGCTGCCAACCCAGCTATATGAGTCGACACATTGGGATGGTGATATATCAATCCAACAATCACGGCAGCGATGAGAAAACCATTTGCGATAACGATCGTCGTATTGAACAGTGCACCGAAAATTACGCCGAAGAAAAGCTTGCGACTACTGCCCATTGAGAGCAGTAGTCGCAAATCTTTAGACTTCACAGCGCCAATATATAAGCGCTCTTAATGCCACGCACTATCCAACATACCAACTTCAGGATTCTGGATTTGCGTTGCGCTCACGCGTTTTCTAAATACCCAATAAGTCCATCCCTGATAAATCAAGACCAATGGAGTCATGATTACCGCAACGATGGTCATCACCTTCAAGGTGTATGGAGTACTTGAAGCGTTGGTAATAGTGAGATCAAATTCTGAACTAATAGAACTTGGCATCACTCGTGGATAGAGGGCGTAGAACAACGTTGCAACAAATGTTGCGATTGTTGCTGCAGAGAAGATAAATGCCCAACCTTCGCGAACCTTAAGCACAGCGAACAACCCTGATAGCCAGAGGACTGCAACGAGAATTGAAAGCCCGAAGACGAGGCTATTGAACTCAGGCAACATGACATTTGTCCATACAAGGAAGGCCACAGCAGCAACTGCCGCAACGAGTCCAAGCTTGAGAGCCAGAGCTCGTGAACGCTCGCGGATTCCTCCATCAGTCTTCAAAGCTAAGAAGACCGCGCCGTGTGTGAGGAAGACCGTGAGAGTCACAACGCCACCCAAGAGTGCATAAGGATTAAGCAGATTAAAGAATCCACCTACATATTCGAGATTCTTATCTGCAGACATCTCGATAGGTACTCCACGAACAATGTTTGCAAACGCGACTCCCCAGAGAAGAGCTGGGATAAAGCTTGCAATCACAATTGCGATATCCCAACGCTGACGCCACTGTGCTTTTCCGTACTTGGAGCGGTATTCAAAGGCCACTCCTCGCACAATGAGAGATGTCAGGATCAAGAAGAGCGGTAGATAGAAACCGCTGAAGAGAGTTGCATACCACTCTGGGAAAGCGGCAAATGTTGCACCACCTGCCACAAGAACCCAGACTTCATTTCCATCCCAGACTGGGCCGAGCGTTGTCAGCACTGCGCGACGATCAGCTTCATTCTTAGATACGAACGGAAGTAGAACTCCCACACCGAAATCGAAGCCTTCAAGGATGAAATATCCAACCCAGAGAACTGCAATCAGCAGGAACCATGTTGTTTGAAATGACATTTTCTATTCCCCCTAGTAGCTCATCACGAGTGGCTTATCGGAGCTTCCTCCGAATTGTGGATTCTCGTAGTCAACTTCAGGAGCAGGTCCATTCTTGATTACCTTGAGAGTGAGTCCGACTTCAATCACAGCAAGAACACCATAGAGAAGTGTGAAGACGATCATTGTGAAGAGAACACTTCCTGCAGATACAACTGCACTGACACCATCTGCAGTCTTTGCCAATCCAAAGACAGTCCATGGCTGGCGCGCTGTCTCGGTAAAGATCCAACCGAATGAGATCGCAGCAAGTGGAATAAATGGCATTGTCAGCATAGAGCGAAGGAACCACTTACTTTGAGGAAGCTCACCGCCCTTGCGTGTGCGCCAGAGTGTGAAGATTGCGAGGAAGAATGCAATCGCACCGAAGCCAATCATCAAACGGAATGACCAATACGCCAAAGGAATATTTGGTGTGTAATCACCGGGACCGTATGTTTGATCGTATTCGGCCTCCAAGTCATTAACTCCCTTTACAGTTGCACCGAAGTCACCTGTTGCCAAGAAGGAGAGCATGGTTGGGATATCAATCTGGAATACAGAGCGAGATCCATCGAGTGTTCCAACAGTCAGGATTGAGAATGGCGCTGATTCAGTTGTGTCATAGAGAGCCTCAGCGGCTGCCATCTTCATAGGCTGCTGTTCTGTCATGACCTTGCCGATGACATCGCCTGTAATGCTCACGAGTAAGAAGGAGATAATGACTGTGACTAGCCCCAACTTCAGGGTTGGTCGTGCCATCTCAACATCTTTCTTCTTCAGAATGAGATAAGCAGAAATTCCTGCCATAAACGCACCCGCCGCAAATGCTGCGGATGGGATCGTGTGCAAGAAGGTCACTACCGCTGTCTTCTGAGTCAAAACTTCAACAATGCTTGTCAGCTCTGCGCGATGCTTCTCAGCATTGATGACATATCCAACTGGATGTTGCATCCATGCGTTTGCCGCCAAGATGAAGTATGCAGAGAGAACTGTTCCAAAAGATGCTAACCAAATTGTCGCAAGGTGTACCTTCTTGGGAAGTCGATCCCAACCAAAGATCCATAGACCTAAGAACGTGGACTCGAGGAAGAATGCAAGCAGGCCTTCCATCGCAAGTGGCGCACCAAAGATGTCACCGACGAATCGTGAATATGAAGACCAGTTCATTCCAAACTGGAACTCCTGAACGATTCCCGTAACAACACCGATGGCAAAGTTGATCAGAAACAGCTTTCCAAAGAATTTTGTTGCACGAAGATACTTAAGATTTCCGTTGCGGTACCACGCTGTCTGCAGCCCAGCCACAAGGAAACCTAATCCAATAGTGATGGGAACAAAGAGGAAGTGGTAGACCGTTGTAATGGCGAACTGCCATCTCGCGAGATCTAGCGCATTCATAGAACTCTCCATTTCTACTTAAAAGACTTTC
>NZ_JBJTMK010000040.1:0-12294 GCF_046070465.1 Candidatus Planktophila sp.
GGCAGATTTCTCACGTGTTCCTCACCCGTTCGCCGCTAATTCACACCCGAAGGTGCTTCATCGCTCGACTTGCATGTGTTAAGCACGCCGCCAGCGTTCGTCCTGAGCCAGGATCAAACTCTCCATAGAAATGTTTGATCTTTAGCTTTACGAGACAAACAAACTGTCGTTTATTTAGTCTTATTACCAAAGGAAATCAACGAGTATTGATACCGAAGTATCCATACTTCATTGAAGTATTTATTTATTGAATGACCCTAGATTGTTTGCACAACTAGTAAAGCCATTCAATGGCATTGACTTATGGCACGCTGTTGAGTTCTCAAGGTACGGATGCGCACTGCTTCGCAGAATTTCTTCTACTTTTCAGGGCAGACCGCAAAACCTAGTCCATCACACCTTCGCAGGTCAAATCGGCTAGATCTTAGGTACTTCTGCTGTACGACCGTTTTTAGCGATTTCGCGCTTATTTCGTTCGTTCCACAGCAAGGGTCGTAACTATAGGTGGCTCCACCTGACAGGTCAAATCGGCATATGACCAAAAGGGCCTAATCCGGGGTGAGATGGCTCATATTTGCTGTACAACGCAAAAACCTCACTTTTTACGCATAAAAAGTGAGGTTTTTGTATTAAAGAGATTTACGAGATGAGCTCTACTGCCGCGAGATCGCGCTTTCCTTTACGTAAAAGTGCATATTTTCCGCATAAAAAGTGGATTTTTTCGAGCTTGAAATCCTCTGCTGGGACCTTTTCATTGTTGAGATATGCGCCACTCTCCTTCACGATGCGACGAGCCGCTGATTTTGAATCAACAACTCCAGTAGCAGCTAGAAGATCAACCCATGTTGGTAGCTCCTCCCCTGCCTTTACTGTTGTGCGCGGAAGTTCTGCAATGGCAGATGCAAGTGTTGCTTCATCGAGTTCTGCAAGATCTGCTTGACCGAATAAAGCGCGTGCTGCAACTTCAACGCGTTGTGCAATTTCAGGTGAATGCACAAGTGAAGTGAGTTCACGAGCAAGCGCTCGATGCGCTTCACGTGCACCAGGATTTTCATTATGTGTCTTCTCAAGTTCTTCAATCTCTTCTCGTGTTTTAAATGAGAATGTTTTAATGAATTTAATGACATCTGCATCATCGGAGTTCAACCAATATTGGAAAAATGCATAAGGCGAAGTCATCTCTGGATCTAGCCATACAGAACCACCGGCGGTTTTTCCAAACTTTGTTCCATCAGCCTTAGTAAGTAGTGGAACTGTAAGTGCATGGGCACTTCCGCCTTCTGCGCGACGAATGAGATCAAGGCCTGCAGTGATATTTCCCCACTGATCTGATCCACCAATCTGCAACGTACAGTTACTGCGTCGGAAGAGCTCGAGATAATCCATAGATTGCAAAACTTGATAGGAAAACTCTGTGTAGGAGATTCCATCTTTCTCTAATCGAGAAGATACAGAATCTTTATTAAGCATCTGATTGACACTGAAGTGTTTTCCGATATCGCGTAAGAATGCGATCGTAGAGAGCGGCGCAGTCCAGTCAAGGTTATTGGCCATTGTTGCTGGGTTGTGCGTTGTTTCAAAGTCCATAAATTTAGAGAGCTGAAGTTTGATGCGGTTAACCCATTGTTCAACAATTGCTGTGTCATTGAGTGAGCGCTCGTCATTGCGACCACTTGGATCTCCAACCAGGCCAGTCGCTCCCCCAACGAGAAGGATGGGGTTGTGTCCGGCTAACTGGAAGCGACGCATGACAAGAAGGGGAACCAAGTTGCCAACGTGAATACTGGGCGCAGTTGGGTCGGTACCGAGGTAGAGCGTGATGGGCTTCTTGAGCGATTCGCGCAGGGCAGCCTCATCGGTCGTTTGCGCGATAAGCCCACGCCATTTCAGATCATCGAGTAAGTCATTGTTTATTGCGGTCATCATGCACCCATCATGGCCGAGAAGGCCTTGTTCTTGTCGCCGAATTTCTTCTCATCGGCCTGGACTGTGGACTTTAAGTTTTGAATTTGTTGAGCAAATGATTGCGGTGATGTTCCACCGATTGTTGTGCGAGATGCCAACGCACCATGCACTGTCAGAACCTCTCGAACGTCAGGAAGTAGAGATGGGTGGACATGAATGAGCTCCGCATCAGTTAATTGATGAAGCTGACGTCCGGATGATTCGCAGAGTGCAACACACTTACCTGCAGCTTCATGCGCATGAGCAAAAGGGACATGGGCCCGTACAAGGTAATCAGCAATCTCAGTTGCAAGTGAGAAGCCAAGAGGCGCAGCAAGTGCCATCTTTTCACGATCGAAGTCTGTTGTCGCCACCATTCCAGTTACCGCTGGAAGAACGAGTAGCACTGTGTCGATTGAATCAAAGAAGGGTTCTTTATCCTCTTGAAGATCGCGGTTGTAAGCAAATGGAAGACCCTTGAGTGTCGTAAGCAGTCCAGTCAGATTACCTACAAGTCGACCGGCCTTACCTCGAGCGAGCTCTGCCATATCCGGATTCTTCTTCTGTGGCATGATCGATGAACCAGTTGAATATGCATCGGCAACTTTAGCCCAACCAAATTCAGTTGTTGCCCAGATGCACCACTCCTCGCCTATTCGAGAGAGATGGCTGCCAACCATTGCAAGAATGAAGAGCGCCTCCGCAACGAAATCGCGATCCGATACACCATCAATGCTATTGGCGGCGGATGAGGTAAAGCCGAGAGCTGCTGCAGTCTTCTCTGGCGCCAATGGAAGCGATGAGCCAGCAAGTGCACCTGAGCCAAGTGGGCTTACAGATGTGCGCGCAATCCAATCATTGATGCGATCGAGATCACGAGCAAATGCATGTGCATGCTTTGCGATTTCATGACCGAAGAGAATTGGTTGCGCATGCTGCAGATGCGTAAATCCCGGTGCCGTTGCATCGCCGTATTCTTCGGCCTTTGCAATCAGTGCGCATTGAAGAGCCACAATGTGCTCGGCCACAGCGAGCATATGGTCGATCGCATAGAGGCGTAGGTCTGTCGTCACTTGGTCATTGCGAGAACGCCCAGCACGTAGCGAGCCACCGATATCGCCTAATTTTTCGGTCAGCCCGCGCTCGAGGGCAGAGTGAACGTCTTCGTCGCTATCGATTGCGTGAAACGCACCTGATGCAACCTCTGAGATGAGCTCTTGGAGCGCACCACGAATTGCTGAAGCCACATCGCTCTTGAGCAGGCTGCTTGATTCAAGAATATCGAGATGGGCCAGCGAGGCGCGCAAGTCATATGGGGCCAAGCGCCAATCGAAATGAACGCTACGAGAGAGAGCAAAGACGGCATCTGCCGGCCCATCAGAGAATCGACCGCCCCAGAGCGCCATTACTTACGACCTTTCTTACCATCACGATAGGAGAGCAATTCTTTCGCGAGTTCGCCTCCGCCGCTTGCTTTTCGGGAGACTACTAAGACCGTGTCGTCTCCTGCGATAGTTCCAATGATTGATTTCAAACCAGAGTGATCGAGTGAACTTGCCAAGAACTGCGCTCCCCCGGGAGGAGTTCGTACGACTGCAAGGTTTCCGCTGGATTCAACAGAGAGGATGAGATCACCCGGCAAAGGCATCGATCTCGCCATCGAATCGTTATCACTTTCGGCAATCGTGTAACCATTGCGACCGCGAACAGCACCGATTTCTTCGAGATCACGACTAGCTGTGGTCTGCGTGACTGCAAAACCTTTCTTCTTTAATTCTTTCACCAAATCACTTTGTGAGGAAATCACTCCCGCTTTGATGAGCGCTATCGCTTGTGCGCGACGTGCTACAACAGTTGACATTATCTCTGCACCTCATGCACGCTTTCAGTAAATACCTTCAGGAACTTCGCCACATCTCTATCTGTCACAATAAGTGGCGGTGCGATACGAATAACTGTTTCGCTATTGCCATTGACGAGAACACCGTTATTCTGACATTCAAGAGCAACCTTCTTGGCAATGGGTTGCGAAAATTCAATTCCAATAAGAAGTCCAGCACCTCTGACAGACTTCACGCCTTCAATTAGCGCCAGATCAGCCATTAATTCAACACCGATTGCGCTGACTCTTGTGAGAAGAGAATTCTTCTCTATGGTACTAATAACAGCGAGAGCCGCAGCAGTTGCGACAGGATTTCCACCGAAAGTCGAACCATGATCGCCAGCCTGGAAAAGTTGAGAAGCATCACCGAGTGCAATCATGGCGCCGAGTGGAAGGCCACCTCCTAGACCCTTCGCCAAAGTAATGACATCCGGTTTAATACCTGAATACTCGTAACCAAACCAATCTCCGGTGCGACCCATGCCCGTCTGCACGCAATCAAAGACAAGCAGCGCACCGGTCTCATCACAGAGTTCGCGAAGTGCCTGCAGATAACCGTGAGGAGGAACAACGACGCCGGCTTCACCCATGATTGGTTCAACAATCACCATGGCAGTTTTCTTATTCACCTTCTTCAACATCGCACCCATGTCACCATAGGGAACGTGTGCAATTCCCTTAATCAGCGGTTTAAATGCTTCGCTTTTCGTTGGCTGACCTGTCAGAGAGAGCGCCCCCATGGTGCGACCATGGAATGAATCTTTTGTGGCAACTATTCGCGTACGGCCAGTTTTCCGTGAAAGCTTGAGCGCTGCCTCATTTGCCTCTGCACCTGAGTTGCAGAAGAAGACACGCGCCTGCTTATCCCCCGTCAATGCACTTAGCTTTGACGCAAGTGCGATCACGTTGGGATGTGCATAGAAATTGCTGACATGCCCAAGAGTTGCAATCTGTTGTGACACTGCCTTCACAACTGCGGGATGGGCGTGACCTAAAACATTTGTAGCAATCCCTGCCAGGAAGTCTAGGTACCGAACCCCCTTCACATCGGTTACTGAAGCACCTTTTCCAGAGACGAGCTCAAGGGTGGGAGTTCCGTAATTTGATTGGAGTGATTTTGTCCAAGCCTTCATGCAACCACCAACGTTCCCCCTGTGTGAGCCAACGCATGTGCGAAAGCTTCTGGATTTGTTCCATCAATTATTCGAACGGCTGTAGCGCCTGCCTTAATTGCTTCAAGGCAAGCTTGTACTTTTGGCGCCATACCTTCTGCAAAAGTAGATTTGATGCTCTCAAGCTCATCAGAACAGATAGCATCAATCAGCGAATCCTTATCCGGCCAATTGCGATAAATGCCGGGCACGTCAGTCATGATTATTAACTCTTTCGCCGACAATGCACCTGAAACTGCAGCTGCGGCAATGTCGGCATTGACGTTGAGTCCTCCATCGCTCTCGAGGTCATTGGCGATAGGTGAAATTACTGGGACTACTCCCTTTTCGAGTAAGACTTCGATTGCAGTGGGATCAATCTTTTCCACTTCGCCGACAAGTCCAAGGTCGGCTGATTCTCCGTTCACCAAAGTTGTTTGTTTCTTTGCAAAGATTGTTCCTGAATGTCGTCCCGATATCGCAAGAGCAGCAACGCCAGACTTAGTGAGAGTGGTGGCAACGGCCGGTCCTACTTCATTGGAGAGAACACTCTCAACAATTTCGAAAGTCTCTGGAGTTGTTACGCGAAACCCTCCAACGAAAGTTGATTCAATCCCTGCGGTCTTGAGAGCGGCATTTATCTGAGGGCCGCCGCCATGGACGACAACTACCTGAAGTCCTTGAGCGACTGCTGATGCCAATATCTTTCCGAATGCTCCATCGTTGTCACTCATAGCATGGCCACCAAATTTGACGACAAGAATGTCCTTGGTGGCCATCATGTTGAATACGCCGAATTCTCATGAACGTAATCATGGGACAAATCATTGGTGCGCACAGTGGCGGTCGATGCACCTGCATTGAGGTCAATGATGAGCTCTACCAAGCGATTATCAAAAGAGACCTTCGTCTTATCCTCAAATGGAGCTGAGTTCTTGGCAACTTGAACTCCATTGAGAATGACATCAATAGTCAGAGGATCTATTTCGGCATCTGCGGTTCCAACTGCAGCAAGGACTCTTCCCCAATTGGGATCGCCCCCAAAGATTGCACACTTTAAAAGATTGTTGCGCGCACATGCACGACCAACTTCTACTGCATCTTTTTCGGAAGCTGCACCTTTTACGGTAATAGCAACTGTCTTTGTAGATCCTTCTGCATCTTCAATGAGTTGAGCACTTAAAGAGCTGCAGATCTCCATCAAGATTCTTTCAATTTCGGAGGCACTGAGTTCAACTCCGCTTGCGCCAGAGCCCATAAGAAGAACTGTGTCATTGGTAGACATACAACCATCAGAATCAATTCTGTTGTAGGTGCGATCGCAGACCCGTGCGAATATCTCTTGTGTATTGGCAGGCAAGATTGCATCGGTCATCACAACCGAGAGCATCGTCGCTAGCGCAGGAGCAAGCATTCCTGCTCCCTTAGCAACTCCAACAGTACGGACTTCATTGAAATTAACTTGTGCAATCTTTGGGACTGTGTCTGTGGTCATAATTGCTCTGGCAATATCTTCCAATGAGTCTCCTGACAGGCGTGCAGATAAATCATCGATTCCTGCGAAGATTTTCTCCATGGGCAATCTCTCGCCAATAAGCCCTGTTGAACAGACAACAACTTCACCGGATGAAATCTCTAGAAGCTCCCCCACTTTCTCGGCGGTGCGATGAGTATCGAGAAAACCATCAGGACCGGTACATGCATTGGCCCCACCAGAGTTGAGAATCGCAGCACGTACGGTTTCACCCTTTGTCACTTCCCGTGACCAGATGACTGGAGCTGCAACGACTTTATTGGTTGTGTATACAGCCGCAGCATCAAACCGAGGACCTAGATTTTGAATGATTGTGAGATCAAAGGCACCTGATGACTTTAAACCTGCATGCTTTCCGGCTGCTCGAAAGCCTTGTGGAAGTGACTTATTCATGCCCCAAGTCCATTTCCGAGTAGACCATCTGTTGCTGCGAACCCTGCAATCAGATTGGCATTGTGCAGCGCTTGTGCAGCGGCACCTTTACCAAGATTGTCGATTGCAACAGAAATCACCAATCGATTGGTGTGTGCATCAATAGCAACTTGTAATTGAGCAAGATTGCTTCCTAATACAGAAGACGTCTTGGGCATCTGGCCTTCTGGAAGCAAGGTCACGAATGGTGATTCTTGATAATAGTGTGCGTATGCGTCGCGTACTTGCTCTATAGAAATTGTTTGATTGAGTTTGACTGTAATAGTTGAGAGAATTCCACGTGGCATCGGCGCAAGTATCGGAGTAAACGAAACCTTCACACTCTGCCCACTGATGCTGGCGAGGGTCTCTTCAATTTCAGGTGTGTGCTGATGGATTCCGCCGAACTTGTAAGAAGAGAGTGAACCTGCAACTTCGCTAGCGATGAGATTGATTTTCGCTGTACGTCCTGCACCTGTTGTCCCCGATGCTGCTACTACAACCACATCACTGAGATCGGCGAAGGCGGAGGCGGGAGCTGCACCGAGTGCAATGGATGTCGCGTAACACCCAGGATTTGCTACACGTGAACTCTGAGCAATCTCTGCGCTCTTACCTGGAAGATCTGCGATTCCATAGACCCATGATCCTGCGTAATCGCCGCCGTAATACTTTTTCCAGGAATCTTCTGACTTCAAACGGTAATCAGCACCGAGATCTACAATTTTGACCGTTTGGGGCAATTGGACCATCAACTTCGACGATTCACCATGAGGTAATGCAAAGAAAACGAGCTCGCACTGAGAGAACTCTTCTGGGGAGAATGAAGAGAACTTTCTGCCAGAGTAGCTGTGCAGCTGTGGGTGAATCGAAGTGATCTCCTCCCCCGCATTCGAATGGGCCGATATGGCAACTACATCGAATCGAGGATGATTGGCTAAGAGGCGGAGTAGTTCGCCCCCGGCGTAGCCGCTACCGCCTATGAGTCCAATTTTCATGGCAACACTTTAGCATATTTATGCAGTTAGATGCATAAATATGCATTTTAGATTGTACGGAGAACCGCCCCTGTGCGCTTCTCGGCCTCTGCCACTGCCGCTTCCCGGGCTTCGGTGATTTCAGCACCTGTCAGGGTGCGATCGTGTGCGCGGAACACCAAAGAGAATGCGAGCGAGATCTTTCCGTCACCAATCTTGTCGTATCGATCAAAGAGCGTGATGGATTCCAGGAGATTTCCCGCGCCCGCGCGAAGCGCATCCTGAACTTCTCCCGCCGGAACCGATTCATCAACTATCAGAGCAACATCTTGAAGCGCTGCTGGCATTGTTCCGACAGTAAATGGTCGTATCAACTTGGTATCGGGAAGCGCACTCAAGCCAACAGCAAATGCCACAGAGCGTTCTGGCAATCCATAGGCAGCGACGATTCGCGGATGCAATTCGCCTGCGTGAGCAACTGCCTTTCCGTCGACTATGAGCTCAGCACATCGACCTGGATGCCATGGTGCGAAATCAGAGCGCTTAATTTCCCAATTGAGATTGCAGAGTTGCAAAATATCCTGCGCGTAAGCGATGGCATCTTGCCACGTATATGAACGAGCGACTCCTTGCCAATCAGATCTCTCGGTCTTACCCACGAGGAGACCAGCAACGTGATACGCCTGTGGTGGCACGCTCGCCGTAATCGCATCAATGACACTTTGATCTGGACGCTT
Source organism: Candidatus Planktophila sp. (assembly GCF_046070465.1). Classification (GTDB taxonomy): domain Bacteria; phylum Actinomycetota; class Actinomycetes; order Nanopelagicales; family Nanopelagicaceae; genus Planktophila. The sequence continues at coordinate 8,637 of NZ_JBJTMK010000040.1, forward strand.
TCCCAGCTCTGGAGAGATCGCAGGAATCAGCTTCTGTGCACTTCGGAAGATGGAGCCCATTTCGAAGATTGCAAAGTCTTTCGCGCCACGGCTGATATTGCGCTGAGCTACCTCAATCAGACCTGGAACAAGGTGGACTCGCATCAACGGGAATTCTTCGGACATTGGATTGGCGATGCGATAGGTAGCAGCACGTTCGCCGACAAAACCCATCGCATCAATAGTGGCTTGATTGGTAAATGGGAAAGTCTGAACTTCGACTAAACCTCGATTTGCCAACATGGCAGCAATCGCTCGACGACGCTTCTGTGTTGGAGTCAGGGATGCGTGCAGTGGACGTGGTGGAAGAATCGAAGGAATTTTGTCATACCCCACCATGCGCGCTACTTCTTCAACAAAGTCTGCAGGCTGCAGAAGATCTGAGCGCCATGAAGGAGGATCGACCTCAAAGGTAGATTCATTCACGTCGCAACCAACGGAACGTAGGTGGGCTGCAATCTCTGCTGGTGCTATTGCAATGCCCAGAACTGATGCGACATAGGAAGGATCGACCTTAACAATTGGCGCATAACGAGGCTCGCCGTCGACAACAGTCTCAACGTGCTGGGCCGTTGAAAGCGAGGTCAATAATTGCACGAATCGCGCAGATGAAAATTCAGCAAGGGAGGGATCGACACTGCGCTCGAGGCGACGTGATGCTTCAGAAGAAAGCTTATGTCGGCGAGAGTTCTTAGCGACAGCGACCGGGTTGAATCTAACTGCTTCAACTGCGATGCGAGATGTTGACTCGGTGATCTCTGATTCAAGCCCGCCCATCGTTCCGGCAAGGGCCAATGGCTTTACATCATCACAGACCATCAGATCATCAGGTTCAAGAGTGCGCTCTTGTCCGTCAAGGGTTGTGAACTTCTGCACAGAGCCGGCTCGCTTGATTGAGAGGCCGCCAGTGATCTTATCCGCATCAAATGCATGAAGCGGTTGTCCAAGTTCAAGCATGACGTAGTTGGTGACATCTACAACGAGAGAGATGGAGCGCATACCCATCTTCTCAATACGGCGACGCATCCATACCGGCGTTTGTGCGCTCTGATCGAAATTACTGAGGGTACGAAGATAGAAGACACTTGCCGCATCGTGATCCACAATCTTTGCGGTAACACCTTTGCCAGTATTTTTAAAAGAGATTCCACGAAGAGCATCAACAGGGTCTGTGAATGAAAGCCCTAAAGAGGCAGCCACTTCACGTGCGATTCCGCGAATACTGAGTGCATACCCACGATCAGGGTTAACAGAGATATCGAAGATGACATCATTGATTTCAAGAGCAGCGATTGCATCCCCACCAATTTCTACTGAACCTTCAGTGAAAGTCATGATTCCGGCATGATCTTCACTGATCCCGAGTTCACGGCCAGAACAAATCATTCCGTTTGATGTTTTGCCATAAGTTTCCCGTGCAGAAATTGCAAAATTTCCTGGAAGAACTGCGCCTGGAATAGCGACGCAGACGATATCTCCCTCAGCAAAGTTTGTTGCTCCGCATATGACGTAACGAGTCTCGGTCTCGCCGCAATCAAGTCCGACATAACGAATCGGTTTCTTGAATTCAGTAATTTCCTCGATAGAGAGTACTTTTCCGAATTTCAGTGGACCAGTGAGATCTGCGCCCTGTGTGATGATTTCTTCAACCTCAAAGCCAACACGAATAAGTCCATCAGAGATTTGCTCTGCTGTGACAGTTGCAGGAATATCAACGAATTCTTTAATCCAAGAGAGTGGAGCGCGCATTTATAGTCCTACTCCAAACTGGCGTGTGAAACGAAGATCGCCTTCAACAATGTCATGCATATCGGTAATTCCATGTCGCACCATGAGCGTGCGCTCGAGTCCCATTCCGAAGGCAAAGCCCGAGTAAATGGATGTATCGATTCCGCAGGTTGCGAGAACTTTAGGGTTGACCATTCCGCAACCACCCCATTCGATCCAGCGACCATTGAAGAAAATATCTACTTCAGCACTTGGCTCGGTGAATGGGAAGAACGATGGGCGAAGTCGGGTTGTCACTTCATCGCCGAACATGTGACGCGCAAAGTTGTCGAGCGTGCCTTTGAGGTGGGCCATGGTGATTCCCTTGTCAACAACAAGGCCCTCGACCTGATGGAAGACGGGGCTATGAGTCGCATCGAGTTCATCTGCACGGAAGGTGCGACCTGGACTGATGACATAAATCGGAGGTTGTTTAGTCAGCATCGAGCGAATTTGGACCGGAGAAGTCTGTGTACGAAGCACCATTCCAGATTCCACTGGTTCGATATAGAAAGTATCTTGCATGGTGCGCGCAGGATGATCTGAAGGAATATTGAGTGCGTCGAAGTTGAGCCAACCTGATTCGAGCTCTGGACCTTCTTCAACTGAGAAGCCTTGTTCGATAAAGAAATCTGAAACTTCATTTTTGATGATGGAGATGGGATGGAGCCCACCACGGTGTGTGCGCTGAACTGGCAGAGTTATATCGACAACTTCTTCAAGAAGTACTCGAGCATCGCGTTCTGCTTCAAGGCGTGCCGTTGCATCAGCGAGAGCCTTTGCAATCTCAGCCTTTGCTTCGCCAATGATTTTTCCGGCAGATGCCTTCTCTTCCGGCGAAAGTGAGCCTAGTGCGCGGCTAGCCAACGAGATTGGGGCCTTATCGCCTACATGGGCTAGTCGGGCAATCTTGAGCTCCTCAAGATTAGTTGATGCAGAAAATGCCTTTACGGCATCCGCGATCCAGCTGCTTACCTCACTTGGATTCATGGGGCGAAGTCTAACCTGCGAGCCCTCGAGAAAGCGTGAAGATAACTATCGAAGCAGCTGCCGAGAGATTAAGGCTTTCAGCACGTCCTGCCATGGGAATAGCGACTTCAGTAATCTCTGATTGCGAGATACCGAGAGCTGATGCATCGACTCCCCTGGCTTCATTTCCAAATACAGAGATATATGAATTGGTGAGCGGTAAGTCGAGAACTGATTCTCGTGCATGTGAAGACATTAAAAGCGGTCGGACGTTTGGGAGGAGAGAAGTTACCTCAACAAATGGCACTGATTCAAAGAGTGGAAGATGCCATATCGAACCCGCAGTTGAACGAACAACTTTTGGTGAATACATATCAACACTTCCAGGTGATGTTATGACTGCGTCGACACCCATCGCATCCGCTGTGCGCAAAATGGTGCCAGCATTTCCCGGATCTTGAATTTCATATAAGTAAACAATTCGAGCTGCAGCTTTTGTAGCGAGTGCGGAAAGTTCTGTAATTTCGCGACGCGGAAGCACGCAGAGGGCGAGAACGCCTTGCGGAGTAACAGTTGAAGTCATTTCAGCCATGACTGCTTCAGTAACTTCAACAACATCTATCTCATTGAGATCGAAGTCAGATAATTTTAAAAGACCAGAATGTGTGACATAGAGATGCTTGATAAAAGGTGCGCTCTTAACTGTCAGCGCTTCACGAGCTGCCTGAATTCCTTCGGCGACAAAGAGTCCGGCTTCTCTACGTTGTTTACTTCCTCTTGAACCAATAAGAGCCTTCACTCGCGAATCCCCGCCTATTTCGAGCCCCTTTTTGAACCCTTCTATTGTAGCTCCGCCCACCCCCTTATTCTTCCCATTCTTTAA
>NZ_JBJTMK010000041.1:0-3656 GCF_046070465.1 Candidatus Planktophila sp.
CTGCAACACTGGGGCTAGGTCGTCAATATGCAGCGATGTACACACGTGATAACAAGTTAGCTGCTCAGCTCAGCGCAGTAGGTGAAGCTTCCGGAGAACGCGTCTGGCATATGCCACTCGTCGATGATTATGCAGATTCACTCGAAAGCGATGTCGCCGATCTCAACCATGCAGCGGACAAGCACGATTACTCTGCAGGGTCTGTGACAGCCGCTCTCTACCTCGAGCACTTTGTTGGCGATCGCAAATGGGTACACCTTGATATTGCAGGAACGGCTCGCAGCGAAGCCGATTCAGGAGAAAATCCAAAGGGCGGAACCGGATATGGCGTCCGTTTGCTCGTTGATTGGATATTGTCGCTCTCATGATTACTGATCCGCATTCCTATGCAGAAGGATTTCAGCCAGAGGATGCGATCAAGCTCGCAGCTCGTGCACGCGGAGTCGAAATTGGAACTCGTGATGTCACTCAAGGTGCGGGTGCTTATCTCTCATTCTTAGCTCAGCTTCTCAAAGCGCAATCAGTTGTCGAAGTTGGAACAGGTTCTGGAGTCGGATCACTATGGCTTCTCGATGGAATGTTGAAATCAGGAACCCTCACATCTATCGATGACGAGATGGAACATAGTTCAATCGCAAAGATGGCTTTAATGGATGCAGAAATTGCACCTTCACGTTTTCGTTTGATTACAAATCCAGTTATGGAAGTAATGACAAAGCTGACAGATCGCGCATATGACTTGGTAATTTATCGCCACAATCCTGAAGACCTGACCTATGCAATCTCTGAGGGTGCGCGCATTCTTCGAAGCGGTGGAGTCTTCGTTGTAGATAATTTCTTTGGTGGCGGAAAAGTTTCTGACCCTGCACAACGCGATCCCAAGACAGTTGCGCTTCGTGAAGCTGGGAAAGCGCTGAAGGCCGACTCAGAAGTTTGGGCTACTTCGCTCATTCCCGTCGGCGATGGATTGTTACTCGCCACAAAGTTGTAGCAGACTAAGCGCATGAGCAACTTTGGCGGCCAAGGCCCATGGTGGGGCGTTCCAACTTCAACGGGTAAGGCAATCTCACTTCGCAGTGCAATCGTTCTTGCGATTGTCGTCGGCGTTACCGCTGGTGCATTCGGAGCTTCTTCAAGTGGATCTCTCTTCGGTTACTCAACAAAGTTAGTGAAATCAACTTCAACAATCGAACGTCCTGCAAATTCCGTCGCAGGAATCGCAAAACGAGTATTGCCATCCGTTGTGAGCATCGAAGCTAAAGATGCCGATGGAGGTGCAACCGGTTCTGGCTTTGTTATTTCCAGTGATGGTTACATCCTCACCAACAATCACGTTATCGCTTCTGCGGTAACAAGTGGTGGGACTATCACCGTTCGCCTTCAAGATGGATCTGCATTTGAGGCGACGGTCGTTGGTCGCGATGCTTCCTATGATCTTGCTGTTCTGCGAGTAAGCAATCGCACATTGCCAGCACTTCAATTTGGAGATAGCGACAAGGTTGCGGTGGGAGATTCAGTTTTAGCAATCGGCTCCCCATTGGGTCTTCAGGGCACTGTGACTCTCGGAATCATCAGCGCTAAAGATCGCGCAGTGACAGCAGGCGAGTCTGCCCAAGAAAACTCGTTTATCAATGCGCTACAGACAGATGCGGCAATCAATCCGGGCAACTCCGGAGGACCGCTCGTGGATTCGACTGGTGCTGTTATCGGAGTTAACTCAGCGATTGCAACTCTAGGAACTTCGCTTGGTTCACAATCAGGATCTATCGGACTTGGTTTTGCCATTCCAATTAATCAAGCACGCAAGACTGCAGAACAGTTGATTAAGAACGGCAAGGCAACATATCCTGTTATCGGCGTCTCTGTTGATATGTCAGTCAGCGGCAAGGGCGCGCAGATTGCTACGAAGAGCACAGCAATTTTAAGCGGGGGACCAGCTGCAAAGGCGGGACTGAAGCCTGGTGACCTCATTACTGAATTTGATGGACGCGCAATCACAAGCCCCGAAGAACTTATCGTTGCAGTTCGCTCTCACGACGTCGGAGATACAGTAATCGTGAAATACACCCGCGATGGCAAGAACTATCAAGCAACGCTCATCCTGACAGCTGGCAAGTAGAGCGATAAGGTACTCGCATGTTCTTCGACTTCGGCGCTGGTGAAATCATCGGCCTTGCAATTCTTGCAATGGTTCTCGTTGGTCCAGATAAGTTGCCTCACTTTGCAGTTGAGGCAGCAAAAGTTGTCAAGAAACTTCGCGGTCTTGCTACTACTGCTACGAATGAGCTGAAGGAGAACCTTGGCCCTGGCTTTGAAGATCTCAAGCCTGCAGATCTCAACCCTAAGACATTTGTAAAGAAGCAGATCGAGTCAGTCTTAGACGAAACTCCGGCAAAGCCAAAGGTGCGTCCTGAGCACAAGATCGATCCTGATCTCCTATGACCCTTTCAGGTCCAATTTTTGATGCACTCTCCAAGGTCAATGACCCAGAGCTCCATCGTTCCATTACCGAACTGGGAATGGTGCAATCCATCTCTCAGACAGGTGATCGAGTAGATCTCACAATTCTCCTGACAATCTCAGGCTGTCCCATGCGCGATCGCCTTAAGAGCGATATTGAGAGCGCAGTCCTTGCACTTCCCGATGTCACTTCCGTGCAGATCGAATTTGGCGTCATGAGTGAAGAGCAACGTGCAAATATCAAGAAACTTCTTCGAAATGGTCGCGAAGCTTTTATCTCATTCGCCCAGGCAGACTCACTCACTCGAGTAATCGGTGTCGCTTCAGGTAAAGGCGGAGTCGGAAAATCTTCTCTCACCACAAACTTGGCAGTTGCAGCAGCAGAAAAGGGTCTTCGCGTAGGAATTCTCGATGCAGATGTCTATGGCCATTCCATCCCTCGCCTGATGGGACTTATTGGGCAGAGACCAACGGCAATTGATCAGATGTTTATTCCACTCGAGGCCTACGGCGTAAAAGTAGTATCGATGGAGATGTTCAAGCCAGAACGCTCTGATGCAATTGCATACCGAGGCCCCCTGCTGCACCGCGTGCTCGAGCAACTTCTCTCTGATGCATATTGGGGTGATCTCGATATTCTCTTTATCGACCTACCACCCGGAACTGGCGATCTTGCAATCTCTCTTGGGCAGTTGATTCCAACTTCAGAGATTCTGGTCATCACGACGCCACAAGTTGCAGCAGCTGAGGTTGCAGAGCGCGCTGGCCGTATCGCACATCAAATTCATCAACGAGTCATTGGCGTTATCGAAAATATGTCAGCTATTTCATGCCCCAAGTGTGGTGAAGAGATGGCGCTCTTCGGGGAAGGCGGGGGAGAAGAGACCGCCAAGCGTCTGACAACACTGGTTGGCGCAGATGTCCCACTGATGGGCAAAGTGCCATTTAACGTTGATCTTCGTGAAGGTGGCGACCAAGGTGCACCGGTTGTGATGAGCGCACCTGAGAGCGCAAGCGCTCAAGCAATTTCAGCGATTGTAGATAAGTTAGTGATTCGCCAAGGATCTTTAATTGGGGTCAGACTCGGGCTTGCGTAGCTCTTCGATAATTCCTTTTGCTACATCTTGAAGTTCGCTGCGTACATAGTCACGTGTTGAAACATCTCCCAAGGCGATGCGCAAGCTTGCAAGTTCGCG
>NZ_JBJTMK010000042.1:0-4291 GCF_046070465.1 Candidatus Planktophila sp.
GGCCAGGTAGCGAAGAGATTACCTTCAGCAAGGCCTGAATCCCATTCGCGGTCTTTTACTAAATCTTCAAGGATATTGGCGACGAGGGTTGGGTCACCGGGTGTTTGGCTGCGTTCCGGGCGGGGGCGCGATTTTTTAACAAAGCCGGTCTTGTAACTGCGGAACAAATCCAGGGCGAGGTCGCGTTTAGCCATTACTCCACCTCCTTTGAAACAGATCCCGGGGTTACATAGAACTTTGCAGACAATAGCTCTGGTGGAAGGTCGCTTTCAACTGCTGTGGTGATGATGGTTTGTTCGGCTAGTTGAGTAACGGCGGTGAGTTGTTGGCGACGTTGGTTATCGAGCTCAGCAAAAATATCATCGAGGATTAAGACAGGATCTGCACCTTCTGATTTCAAAAGTGTGTAACTGCCGATACGGAGAGCGATTGCCATCGACCAAGATTCACCGTGGCTTGCATATCCCTTTGCAGGAAAGTCTCCGAGTTGTAAATGTAGATCGTCACGGTGTGGACCGATCAGCGATGCGCCGCGATCCATCTCTTGTTTAATTACTTCGGTTGCTCGTTGTTGAAGAATAGAAATATTTTCTTGAATGTCTGCAGTGAGACCTTCTGTAGATGATTTATATGAGATTGATGCAGGTTTTACTTCATTAAGGTTTCGGTAATGCTCTGCAACAAATGGGTTGAGGTCATCTACTAACTTCACACGTTCAGCCGATAACTCTGCGCCGAATCTAATAAGTTGTTCAGTCCAAGGTTCTAGGGCGTTCTGCGGTGCGCGAGTTTTTAAAAGAGTATTGCGTTGGCGGACAACGCGGTCGTAATCACTAATTACTCCAGCAAGTCGTGGAGTTTGAGTAATCAGTAATTTATCTAAGAAGTTGCGGCGGTCAGTTGGCTCACCGCGCACCAAATCGAGATCTTCTGGTGAGAAGTAGACAATCTGCAAAGCGCCAAGAATTTCACGTTGTGATTTAACAGGGTTACCGTTTAGGCGTGCACGGTTTGTTTTACTTGCATTGATCTCTAAATCAACTTGTAGTGAACGGTTGTCGCGTTCAATTTCAGCTCGGATGATTGCTTGATCGCTACCGAGAGATAAGAGTGGTTGGTTTGTTGAAACACGGTGGGATGAAAGGTAGGCAAGATAAATCAAACTCTCGGCGATATTTGTTTTACCTGAACCGTTATTGCCGATAAAGGTTGTCGGCCCAGGTGAAAACTCCAGCTCGAGGTTTTTGTAAGAGCGGAAGTTATTGAGCGCAAGGCGTGTGACGCGCATAAGAAGTAGTGCTTCTTATGAGGCGTAGCGCATAGGCATCAGAAGATACTTATATGTATCGATTGAGGCGCCATTAGGTTCGGTGCGGCCAGTCAAGATCGCTGGCTTATTTGAACCTGTAAATGAGATCTGCACAAATGGAGTTCCTACAGCCTGAAGACCATCTGCAAGGAATACTGGGTTGAATGCAATTGAGATTGGGTCCCCGTTAAGCAATACATCAATTGTTTCGGTTGCTTGTGCTTCTTCACCAGTACCTGCTTCAAGTGAGACTCCACCATCTGCAAATTCAAGACGTAATGGAATTGTCTTATCTGCAACAAGAGCAACACGTCGCACAGAATCTAAGAATGGTGCAACCTCAACAACTGCTGTTGTTGATGCTTCACTTGGAAGTAAGTGGCGGTATGGAGGGAAGGTTCCATCCAACATACGTGACGTCATTGACTTACCATCACCGGCAAAACCGGCAAGGCGATCAGAAGATATTGCTGGTGCAAACGATAGGGAAACTTCTTTTGAACCTGATAGTGATTTAGCAGCATCGGCAAGTGTGCGAGCGCGCATAAGTGCTGATGTTGATAATCCTGGTGTTGATGGGTTCCAAGAGAATTCACGAACTGCAAGACGATAACGATCAGTTGCAGCGAGGGTTACTTTATCTTCTTCGATTTCGACATGAACGCCGGTAAGAGTCGGAAGAGAGTCATCGCGGCCTGCAGCGATTGCAACTTGTGCAACAGCTGTAGCGAATGTGTCACTTGCAACAACACCTGTGCGCTCTGGAAGTTCAGGAAGATTTGGATACTCTGAAAGTGAGAGCGTTGGAAGTGTGAACTTTGCTGAACCTGACGTCACCAATACACGTGAACCATCGAGAGTAATCGTGATTGGCTTATTTGGGAGTGAGCGAGAAATTTCTGCAAGAAGTTTTCCTGGAACGAGGACTTCGCCTTTCTCGAAAATATCTGCTGAGAAATTAGCTTTTGAAGAAGTCTCTAAATCTGAAGCTGAAAGGGTGACTTGTTCGCCTGTAGCGTCGATCTTGATACCGAGGAGCTCTGTCTTAATAGGGCGGGTTGAGAGTGAACGTGAGACCCAGTTGACCCCATCAGTTAACGCGTGCTGATCTACAGTGAATTTCATGCCGAAGCCCTCATCCCAATCGTCGGGCTTTCAGCGCCCTCAAGGTTGGAAAGTTTGGCATATAAATAGCCCAGCGCGGAATGGGTTATTTCTCCGTGAGAAAACCACAGGTTCGCTTGGGGAGAGAGATATTTATATATAAAGATAGTAGTAATAGGTATAAGCCTTTTCTGTGGGAAAGTAGTAAAAACGCAGGTCAGAAGGGTTGAGTTATCCTCTTTTTCTGTGGATAAACGGTTGATAACTGTGGATAAAGAGTGGATTGACGCCATTCAAACTCCTTCGGATGAGAGATCCCTCCCCTCTATAGAAGAGAAATAGCTATTTTTAACCACAGAACCACGTTTATATCCACAGTTATCCACACCTTTTCCACATCTGGGGGTAAAGGTGTTAAAGCGGACATCTCTCAACTGGTCATTGAGAACTAGACCTTGAGATTAGAGCCGAGGTGAGAACTGAGTTAGTACGAGCTCTGCTGCTTAATCTTGGTGGTGATCTCGTTAACGTGGTTATACAAAGCTCGACGCTCAGCCATAAGTTCACGGATCTTGCGGTCGGCATGCATCACAGTGGTGTGGTCACGGCCACCGAAGGTCTGACCAATCTTAGGTAGGGACAAATCGGTGAGCTCACGGCAGAGGTACATCGCAATCTGACGCGCTTCAACAAGTGCTCGAGAGCGAGATGTTCCGCAGAGATCTTCAAGAGTTAATTTAAAGAAAGCTGCAGTCTGAGCCATGATCGTTGCAGCTGTGATCTCTGGGTTGGATTCAGAGGGCATTAAATCTTTCAAAACAATTTCCGCAAGACCCATATCAACACTCTGCCGGTTCAAACTTGCGAAAGCGGTGACACGAATCAACGCTCCTTCGAGCTCGCGGATATTTGTGGAAATTTTACTTGCGATAAATTCAAGAACATCATCTGGAGCATTGAGACGATCTTGTGCAGCTTTCTTACGAAGAATCGCGATACGTGTCTCAAGCTCTGGTGGTTGAACATCGATTGTAAATCCCCACGCAAATCGTGAACGGAGTCGATCTTCAAGAGTTGTTAATTGTTTTGGTGAACGATCAGAGGAGATAACAATCTGCTTCTTTGCATTATGCAAAGTATTAAATGTATGGAAGAACTCTTCTTGAGTACGTTCTTTATTTTCCAAGAATTGAATGTCATCAATAAGCAATACATCTAAGTCACGATAGCGACGCTGGAAAGATGTTGCTTTATCGTCGCGAATCGAGTTAATAAAATCATTTGTGAATTCTTCAGATGAAACATAACGCACGCGGATATTAGGGAATAGTTCACGTGAATACGCACCAATTGCGTGAAGCAAGTGAGTCTTGCCAAGACCTGAATCACCATAGATAAAAAGCGGGTTGTACGCCTTCGCTGGTGCCTCTGCTACTGCAATAGCTGCAGCGCGTGCGAACCGGTTTGATTCGCCGGTAACAAAAGTTTCAAATGTGTAGCGCTCGTTGAGTTGTGATCCGAGTGCATCATTAGATGATGAAGAGATCGATGGCGCTGCTTCACGACCTGTACCTGGTCGTGGAACATCAACAGAGATTGTTGGTTCTGGTAAATCTGCGAGCTCGAGCGAGTCATCGACCATCACCGCGATATTTGCAGCACTTCCCAGTTCGCGAGTGAGCACTTCGTTGACAACAGGGCGAAGACGCGACTCAAGAACATCCTTCGCGAAGGCATTGGGAGCTGCAACCAAGAGACTGGTTGGACCATCTGCATTTTCAACAAGGCCTCGAGGTTTAGTCATTGCGAGGAAGGCGCGGTGTTGAGGTTCGCCGGCCGAAACATGATCGACCACGCGCTCCCACAACTGGGTCAATT
>NZ_JBJTMK010000043.1:0-9117 GCF_046070465.1 Candidatus Planktophila sp.
TAACCCGGTTACAGGCGATATAGCGGGCACATTTCCAATTCATTCTGAGAAAGATGTCTATGCCGCAGTCACCCTTGCGGCAGATGCCGCTATTCGTTGGAGCACGCTAGGACATAAGGGCCGTCGCAAGGTACTCCTTGCCTATAGCCGCTTAATACTGAGTGAAATCGATTCTCTTGCCGAGCAGGTAACTCTGGAAACAGGTAAGCCACACTCTGATGCAAAGTTAGAAATCACTCTTGCTGCACACCATGTTGCTTGGGCGGCCCGCAATGCAGAATCAGTTCTCCGTACGGCTCATCGCTCCCCCGGTGCTTTGATGGCCAATATGTCTGCAACCGTCGAACGTTCCCCGCTTGGAGTTGTTGGAGTTATTGGACCTTGGAACTATCCAGTCTTTACACCAATGGGATCAATCGCCTACGCCCTCGCTGCGGGAAATACAATTGTTTTTAAGCCAAGTGAGTACACACCGGGCGTTGGAGTTGCGCTTGCTGAACTGTTCGAGCATGTTGCAGGAAGCTCTGAGTATTTCCAAGTTGTTACTGGCTTTGGCGAAACGGGAGCAGCCCTGTGTACCAGTGGCGTCAAGAAGTTGGCATTTACTGGCTCAACGGCAACTGCAAAGAAAGTTGCGGCATTGTGCGCACAATCTCTCACACCCGTTATTGCAGAATGCGGTGGTAAAGATCCTGTCATCGTCGCTCGAGATGCCGATATCGCAAAAGCCGTCGAAGCCACCGTCTGGTCTGCGCTCTCTAACGCCGGTCAGACTTGTATTGGTGCGGAGCGCGTCTATGTCGATGAAAATGTTGCCGATATCTTCACCGAAAAGGTGATTGCGCTAGCAAAGACAATCCATGCTGGGGCTCCCGATGTTGCAAACTATGGTCCAGCAACTATGCCGGCGCAGCTCAAGATTATTAAGTCACACATTCGCGATGCAGAAAAGCGTGGCGGAATTCCAGTAGTAGGCGGCACTCAATCAGTCGGCGATCGCTTTGTTCAGCCTGTGATTCTTCTGCAAGTTCCTGAAGATTCAACTGCTGTAACGGAAGAGACTTTTGGACCAACTCTCGTTATCAATCGCGTACCTGATATGGAGACAGCAATTGAGCTCTCTAATGCATCTCGATATGGACTTGGTGCATCTGTCTGGTCGCGACGTCAAGGTCGCTGGATCGCATCGCAACTTCAATGCGGAATGGTCGCTATTAACTCGGTCATTTCATTTGCAGCAGTTGCTTCAATTCCATTCGGCGGAACTAAGGACTCTGGTTATGGACGTATTCACGGTCCTGAAGGTCTTCTCGAGTTCACATATCCGCGCTCTGTTGTGCGTGCGAGATTCCAGTTGCCGCTGCCGATTACTAGTTTTAAGCGCACACCGAAGATTGATTCCTTGGTCGTAAAGCTTCTGACAGTTCTACGCGGTCGACTTTCGTAATTTAGTAACGAGGCGCATTGCGGGTGCGCTCAGTATTAGGGCGGCGATTGTTGCGCTTGCTCCAGCATGCATTGTGCCAATGGCGACGGCCATCTTCGTCACCATCTAGCCATGCAACTGTATGGGGAGTTGCCATCGGAATTAATTGATCGCATCCAGGACAGCGATATGGTTTATTTGCAGCCGACCCCGTTAGTTTTCTTACTATCCAAAGCCCTTGATCATCTTCTTCAAAGAGTTGATTAGAAGGAACGCCGCGGACTTCATCATCAACACCGGTATTGGGTCGTCGATTCTTAGGATAATTTCTTCGCGGGCTCACAGCTTTATCTTCCCTTACATCTACTACTTTCAGCGAATCGGAAGCGATTCCTTCGCCTAGGTGATGTGAATCAGGCGAAGTTGTAGAGTGTCTCCATGCAGCCAATCATTGAGATTAAAGGCTTACGTAAGAGCTATGGTGCCCTCGCAGTGGTCAAGGATTTATCCCTCGATATCCACGCAGGCGAAATCTTTGCGATTCTCGGGCCCAATGGTGCAGGCAAGACCACTACCGTCGAAATCCTTGAGGGCTTTCGCACCGCAGACTTTGGTGAGATTTCAGTCCTAGGCATCAACCCGGCAATTAAGGGTAAAGCTGGCCTTGAGTGGCGCAATCGAATTGGAATCGTGCTGCAGAGCACTCAAGACACCGCAGAGCTCACAGTTCGCGAAGCGCTCACGCACTTTGCCTCTTACTATTCAAATCCTCGAGCTGTTAATGATGTCATCGCACTTGTTGGGCTTACTGAAAAAGCAGATAATCGCGCGCGCACTCTCTCAGGTGGGCAACGGCGCAGACTCGATGTGGGGCTTGGAATTATCGGTCGTCCCGAGCTGCTCTTTCTCGATGAACCCACAACAGGATTTGATCCTGAGGCGCGTCGTGCATTCTGGATTTTAATCAAACAATTAAAGACTGAAGGCACAACAATTCTTCTGACAACACATTATCTAGATGAAGCAGAAGCACTTGCAGATCGAGTTGCCGTGATGAACCATGGAGAGATTCTCGAAGTTTCGACGCCTTCTCTTCTAGGAGGTCGCTCTCAAGCAAAGGCAACTGTTTCCTGGAGCGAGGCCGGTGTCGCAAAGAGCGAGACCACGGATGCACCTACTGAATTTGTAAAAGAGTTGAGCAAGAGATTGGGTGGGGAGATTCCAGATTTGAGTATTCATCGCCCATCACTTGAAGATATCTACCTCTCCATGATTGGAGCCACCCATGAGTAGCCAACTTCCTGGAGCACTGGCCATTGGCATCAAACGAGGTGGACTAGAGCTCAAGCAATTCTTCCGCCAGAGAGAATCTGTCGTCTTCACGCTTCTCTTTCCGTTGATTCTCCTTGCAATCTTTGGCTCAGTATTTAGCAACACCATCGCACCCAATGTCACCTTCTCTCAATACTTTGTTGCCGGAATGATCGCATCAGCCTTGGTAAATACTGGTTTTCAGCAGATTGCAATCTTTATCCCCATCGAACGTGATTTGGGGGCGCTAAAAAGATTACGAGGAACTCCGATGCCCGCCACGAGTTACTTTATTGGAAAGGCAATCCTCGTAACCGTCAGCATGCTGCTTCAGGTGGTTCTTTTGCTTGCTGCAGGTGTTGCATTCTTTGAGGTTAATCTTCCGACTGAATATCAGAAGTGGTTGCTCTTTATCGCTCTTCTTGTGATGGGTTCACTTGTTTCAACAATTCTCGGTGTTGCATTCTCCAGTGTTCCTAAGAATGCGCGAGGAGCATCTGCAATTGTTTCTCCGGTTGTAATTGTTCTGCAGTTCTTTAGTGGTGTCTTTTTTATCTTTACCGACCTACCCAAGTGGATGCAGCAAGTGGCTGCAATCTTCCCTTTGAAGTGGCTGACTCAGGGAATGCGCTCTGTTTTCCTGCCAGAGAACTTTGCTAAGCGTGAAATTGTCGGCAATTGGGAGACTGGGCGAACTTTTGCCATTATTGGCATATGGCTTATCGTGGGAACTATCCTCGCAATCCGCACCTTCAGGTGGGATCGGGATTAAACCAATCCCCTTGGCGATCTGGTTTTGGTAAAGCGTGTGCAGGTTTTCTCGCTATCTCCCTCGCTTTGATTGCTCCAGTTTCTCATGCGGCAACGAAGAAACCAACGCCCAAGCCAACTGTAAAGAGTTCAGTGAAGGCCACCGTTAAGGCGACACCCAAGGCAACTGCCAAAGCAACGGCAACAAAGAAACCTGTGGTGAAGAAGAAACCTGCAGTCAAGAAGAAGCGCGCAAAAGTTCGCGTGACACCATCTCCCAAAGCGGCATGGCCACCACAAGGATTTAGCGTTGAAGGCGAGGTGTACGCCAAGGTTCCAACAGCTAAAGAGCTTGTAGGGCTTATCTCAGCTAATTCTTATCTAGAGAAGCAGATTAAACAGTGCACCACTTACATTTGCGGAGCAGTTCAAGTTGCCTCTGAGACTGGCTGTCTCTGGTGGGAAGCAATTGCCACGGTAACAGATGCTCAGGGAAACAAACTTGGCGAACTCAACTCTGCATTTAGCTCGAGTACTGAGCGCGAACTGAAGACACTTCTGATGATTTCGCCGGAATCAGTCGAAAAAGGTGGAGCAGCAAAGATCTCTTCAGTGATTTGTCACCATGAAGATCGCGATAAATCTTTACCAGGAACTAGCTACAAGAAAAGCTAGCAGTTGGTTGCTAGCGATTGGCTCCTGGAACCCACAACTGATCGCCAATTTCTTTATTGGCAACTCGTGCCAAGACGAAGAGCAGGTCAGAGAGACGGTTCAGGTATTTTGCTGTTAAAGGATTGACTCCCCCACCAAATGAGTGAATCGCAGTCCAGGTACGTCGCTCCGCACGACGAACAACAGTACGTGCCACATGTAGGTGTGCTGCAGCTGGAGTTCCGGAAGGCAATACAAATGATCGGAGTGGTTCAAGGTCTGCGTTGTACTTATCGATTTGTTCTTCAAGATAAGTTACCTGGCTCTCCAGTACGCGCAATGGCTCAAATGCTGGCGCATCGATAACAGGTGTGCAGAGATCGGCGCCGACATCAAACATATCGTTTTGGATGCGTACCAGAAGCGTGCGTACATCATCCGCTAATTCATCGGTAGAGAGCACGACTCCGATTTCACAGTTCGCTTCATCTACGGTCGCATAAGCCTCAAGGCGTGGATCGTTCTTTGATGTACGGCTCATATCTCCGAGAGCAGTAGTTCCGTCATCACCTGTTTTTGTGTAAATGCGAGTGAGATTAACCATGCGCCTAGCCTAATAGGCTTCAAAGATTCCGCTACCCGTGAAGTAGGATTTCACCATGACCCACGGCCACACTCACGATCGCTTCCGTATCGTGGGCGGCGCCAGTCTCAAGGGCGAAGTAACGGTTACAGGCGCTAAAAACTCGGTTTTAAAGCTTATGGCGGCCTCTCTGCTGGCTGTAGGTAAGACAACCATCTCAAACGTCCCAGATATTGCCGATGTCGACATCATGGCTGATCTGCTTACCCGACTCGGCTGCACAGTCGTTCTCAGCAACAAGTCAGGTGGCGATGCCACGGTCACCATCGATGTTCCAGCAGAACCACTCCACCGCGCAGATTACGAACTCGTCCGCAAGATGCGTGCATCCATCAATGTTTTGGGTCCACTTGTAGCTCGTATCGGTATCGCAGAAGTTGCCCTCCCTGGTGGAGATGCAATCGGATCACGTGGTCTCGATTTTCATATTAGGGGCCTCGAATCCCTCGGTGCCAAAGCCCATATCGAACATGGCTATGTCATTGCAGAAGCACCTCATGGACTTACCGGCGCCGAAGTAGTTCTTGATTTCCCATCAGTGGGAGCAACCGAAAACATCATGACTGCAGCAGTTCTCGCCAAAGGTGTAACTACCATTGATAACGCTGCTCGCGAGCCAGATATCGTCGATCTCTGCGAATTCTTGGTCTCTATGGGCGCCAAGATTGAGGGCATTGGTTCACCTCTGATCACAATCACTGGCGTTGAAAAACTTAATCCAACATCCCATTGCACGATTACAGATCGCATCATCGCCGGCACTTGGGCATTTGCTGCTGCAATGACTCAAGGTGATATCACTATCCACGGTGCAGTCGCCGAACATATGGAAGTCATGCTCGATAAGTTAACTTCTGCGGGCGCAGTGATTACCTCAACTTCAGATGGTGTCCGAGTTCAGATGTCACATCGTCCTCGTGCTATCGATGTTGCAACGCTTCCTTATCCAGGCTTTGCTACCGACTTACTGCCATTTGTTATCGCGATGAATGCAATCGCTGAAGGTCACGCCATCGTGACAGAAAATGTCTTTGAATCTCGCTTTATGTTCGTCAACGAGCTCGCTCGCCTTGGCGCGCAAATCACCGTTGATGGCCACCATGCCTCTATCGACGGAATTCCGCAGCTATCTGGCGCACCCGTAGAAGCATCCGATATCCGAGCAGGCGCTGGCCTGGTTCTTGCAGCCCTTGTTGCAGATGGTGAGACCACAGTCGATGGTGCCTTCCATGTGGATCGTGGCTACCCAAACTTTGCTGAAGATCTACGCAACCTCGGCGCCAAAGTCACTCGCGAATAATTTTCGAGCATAAAAAACTCAACATAGTTACCGCTCACCGCCTCTGGAAACCTTCCAGGTTTCTCGCGATGCCTTTGGCTCGCGGCGAGAGGGTTCGCTTTCTAAGTATGTTGAGTTCTTTATTAAACTACTGATTCAGTCAGGATTGATACGCGATCATTGTTGACTGAGAGGAATCCGCCCTTGACGGTGAATTCCTTTGTTGAACCGTCAGCGACCTTGATGCTGACAAGGCCGTCGACTAGTACGCCAAAGAGTGGGGTGTGGCCAGGAAGTACTCCGAGGTCTCCCCCTGTTGTACGAGCGAGGACGAAGTTCGCCTCACCTGTCCATACCTGCTCTGTTGGCGATACCAACGCGACGTTGAGAGCCATGGCTATTACTTAGCCAACTCTGCAGCGTTGCGCTCTACATCATCAAGACCACCGCACATGAAGAATGCCTGCTCTGGAATGTGATCGTACTTTCCATCTGCAAGTGCTTCGAATGCATCGATTGTCTCGTTGATAGGAACATATGAACCGTCGATACCAGTAAAGACCTTCGCCACGAATGTGTTCTGTGACAAGAAGCGCTGGATACGACGTGCACGTCCTACGAGAATGCGGTCATCTTCTGAAAGCTCATCGATACCCAAGATAGCGATGATGTCCTGAAGGTCCTTGTAACGCTGCAAGATCTGCTTAATACGGTTTGCAACCTTGAAGTGGCGCTCACCGATGTAGCGTGGATCGAGGATACGAGATGTTGAGTCAAGTGGATCCACAGCTGGGTAGATACCGAGCTCTGAGATCGGACGTGAAAGAACAGTTGTCGCATCCAAGTGGGCGAATGTTGTGTGTGGAGCTGGGTCAGTGATGTCGTCCGCAGGCACGTAAATTGCCTGCATAGATGTAATCGAGTGACCACGTGTTGAGGTGATGCGCTCCTGAAGTTGACCCATTTCATCTGCAAGTGTTGGCTGGTAACCCACAGCAGATGGCATACGTCCGAGAAGTGTTGAAACCTCTGAACCTGCCTGAGTAAAGCGGAAGATGTTATCGATGAAGAGGAGAACGTCCTGCTTCTGAACATCGCGGAAGTACTCAGCCATAGTAAGAGCAGAAAGTGCAACGCGAAGACGTGTTCCAGGTGGTTCATCCATCTGACCGAAGACCAAGGCTGTCTTATTGATAACGCCAGTCTCTGTCATTTCAAGGAACAAGTCGTTACCTTCGCGAGTACGCTCACCAACACCGGCGAATACAGAAACACCACCGAAGTTTTCAGCTACGCGATAAATCATCTCCTGAATAAGAACAGTCTTACCCACACCTGCACCACCGAAGAGACCGATTTTTCCACCCTTTACATACGGTGTAAGAAGGTCAATAACTTTGATACCTGTCTCGAACATCTCTGTCTTTGACTCGAGCTGATCGAATGCTGGTGCATTGCGGTGGATAGGCCAACGCTCCTTGATATCCAATGAAGATGTTGGAACATCGAGAGACTCTCCGAGAGTGTTGAAGACGTGTCCCTTTGTTACATCACCGACTGGTACAGAGATTGGTGCACCTGTATCACTTACCTCAGCGCCACGGACCATTCCGTCAGTTGGCTGCATTGAGATTGCGCGGACAAGGTTGTCTCCGATGTGTTGAGCAACTTCGAGAGTCAAGGTACGTGTTGTACCGCTCATTGTTGTCTCGACATGGAGCGCGTTAAAGATTGATGGCATTGAGTCCGCTGGGAACTCGATGTCTACAACCGGTCCGATAACTCGGGCTACGCGGCCTTTACTGGTCATTATTCACTCCCTGCACTAGCTGAGGCCAACGCATCTGCGCCGCCCACAATTTCACTGATCTCTTGGGTGATTTCAGCCTGACGAGCTGCGTTAGCAAGACGTGTAAGCGACTTGATGAGCTCCTCGGCATTATCTGTTGCTGACTTCATTGCGCGGCGGCGTGCAGCGTGCTCTGAAGCAGCTGATTGCAACATCGCATTGAAGATTCGAGCTTCAATGTAGCGAGGAAGAAGAGCATCAAGAACTTCTCCCGCTGTTGGTTCGAATTCGTATTGTGGAAGTACTCCACCGACTGGCGCTGCATCTGACTCTGTAACTTCGAGCGGGATCATGCGCTTTGCAGTAGCTTCCTGAGTCAACATAGAACGGAACTTTGTGAAGATGATATGGATTTCATCGACACCGGTTCCATCTGCTGAATCTTCGATAAATGCGTTGAGAAGAGTGTCTGCAACTTCCTTAGCATTCTCATATGTTGGGTTATCTGAGAAACCAGTCCAAGAAGCTGCGATCGCACGATCGCGGAACTTGTAATAGTTAACCGCCTTGCGACCTACGAGGTAGCTGGCAACAGATAGACCGCGCTCACGAAGGTTTGCAGCAAGCTGCTCGCCCTCCTTGATTGCATTCGTTGAGTACGCACCTGCCATACCGCGGTCTGCAGAGATAATTAATACCGCTGCGCGACGTGGGTTGGACTTTGGTGTCGTCAATGGATGTTCGACAGATGAGTAAGAAGCAACTGCAGATACCGCACGCGTAAGCTCGTTTGCATACGGGGTCGATGCAGTTACACGTTGCTGCGCCTTGACGATACGAGAAGCGGAGATGAGCTCCATAGCTTTCGTAATCTTCTTAGTCGCTTTAACGGAACGCATCCGTCGGCGATAAATGCGGAGTTGAGCACCCATGGGTTACTTCTTCACCGCCACGATCTGCTCTTGAAGTTCTTTCTCAAGCGGATCTTCTTCAGCTTCAACTGCAGCTGCTGCCACAGATGACTTGAACTGCTTCTTAAATTCATCGATTGCAGCCTGGAGCTTTGCAACAGTCTCATCTTCGAGAAGCTTTGTCTCGGAGATTGTGGTCATGATTTCCTTGCGCTCACGTGCGAGGAAGTCGATGAATTCAGCTTCGAAGCGACGGATATCTGCAACCGGAACAGAGTCAAGGTTGCCTGTTGTTCCTGCCCAGATTGAAGCAATCTGCTTCTCCAGTGCGAATGGGGAGTATTGACCCTGCTT
>NZ_JBJTMK010000044.1:0-4080 GCF_046070465.1 Candidatus Planktophila sp.
CTGAGTGCGACTTAAATTGTCGTGGAGGTATTCGCGCACTACGTGCGCTCAAACTCCCACTTACGCGTAGTGAAGAAGGAGAGTTGATCTGTCGTGGAGGTATTCGCGCACTTCGTGCGCTCAACCTCCCACTCCTCGCTCGGAAGAAAAGTGCAAGCACTTTTCGTTCCTCGCTCGTCGTGGAGGTGCCGGGAATCGAACCCGGGTCCTTCAGAGCTCAAACAGGGCTTCTACGTGTGTAGTGTTATTTACGTTTTCTCAGTCCTGAATCTCTCAAACACAAGTATTCAACGAACTCAGTTACGAAACTGTTCTCTCTACGCGTTCGCAACGCCACGCAGATGAAGAGCTCTCTAACGACGCCAGGTTCTAGAGCGAGAGCGCCCCTAGGCTGACGGATTTGGGACTAGCTTATGCAGCTAGTGCGAAATCACTGCGACTGTTGTCTGCAGTTATGTGTGCACAGGTTTCATGGTTTACGAGATCATCCCGGCTTCCTCGACACGCTTCCCCTGTCTCAACAGCTAAAGTCGAGACCGTTCACCCCCTATTTATTTGTGCTGCAATTGTATTGAACAAAAAGGAGAAGAGGGAAATTCCCAATAATTTCGGTTAAATCCGCGCTCAAAGATGAGTTACGGAACGGCGTTGGAGAAACTACTGAGAGTTGAACTCTTCTTTGAGAATCGCGAAGAGCCACATAGAACACCAATCCCCTTTAAAGAATTCAGAGTTAATGAACTCGCCTTCGCGGCGCATCCCTAACTTCTCTGCCAACTTTGCAGATTCTGGATTGCGGGTATCGATATCAGCGATGATGCGATGAACTGGGAAATTATCGAAAACGTACTTCATCAGCGCACGAGTAGCTTCATACGCAAAACCTTGTCGATGGTAATCAGGATGGGTCACCCAACCGATATCTGCCAACTGATCTGTTGTTGATTTTAGGCTGGTATTGGATTGACCAATTACCTTTCCCGGGCGATAACTTTCAAGGGAAGTTGTCTTTTCGCATTTTGAATCTCTTGATAGATCTTTCAACTCCCAAGCCAAAACAATGAAGTCGCCATCATCTCGTTGTTCGATCTTGCAAGTATTGATCGCCTTCTCAAGAAAGTGCGCCACCTGCTCGCGGCTGCGCTCTTCCCAAGGGATGTATCGAACTATCTTGGCATCGGATTGATATTCATAAAGGTCATCGACATCGCTCATGTGCAGTGGGCGAAGAATTAAACGCTCCGTTTCGATAATCAAAGGTGATGGAACCGACGATGTAGTCATTAGAAAACTGGCGGGCCTTATCCCTTACCAATCGTCCCGACCACTACGGTTCTTGCCACTGGCACGATATGAAATCTCGCGCTCGATTTCGCGGGTAGCTTGTTGTTCCAGCATAGTATCTCGCTTGTCATGCGCCTTCTTACCTTTCGCAACAGCGATCTCTACCTTTGCGCGACCATCTTTAAAGTAAAGCTGAAGCGGTACCAAGGTAATTCCAGAATCTTTTGTCTTCGCTGCAATCTTGCGAATCTCTTCGCGATGCACAAGCAGTTTTCGCTTACGGCGCGGAGTGTGGTTGGTCCAAGTTCCTTCTGTGTATTCAGGAATATGGACTCCATGCATCCAGAGCTCGCCATTTTCAACCATGACAAAACCGTCGATAAGTGAAGCACGGCCTGCGCGAAGTGATTTCACTTCTGTGCCCATCAAAACAATTCCACACTCGTAGGTATCAAGGATGGCGTAATCATGGCGCGCCTTTTTGTTCTGCGCGATGAGCTTTTGACCCTTCTCCTTAACCATGCGAGGAGTCTACTTGAGCAGGGTGGAAGGCAGCCGCCCTAAACCTTGAGATAACGGCGAAGCGTGACGAGCGAGGCGAGAATCGAGACAAAGAGTCCGACTCCCAGCAAGATGGCAGATGAGATCCACACCTGATTCCATGCAAAGAACTTAGTGAATGTCAGAAGAGGTGCAACCTTTGTATCGACTACATACTTCAGCCCGCTCAAGAGCCCTGTTGCAAATACCCAGCCAAGAACTGCTGAGAAGACTCCTTCAAGCAAGAATGGGAGCTGAATTGACCATGAGCTCGCGCCTACAAGCTTCATCACACCGGTTTCGCGACGACGGTTAAAGGCTGCGATGCGAAGAGTATTTGATATCAAAAGCGCTGCGGTCAGCACAGAGAAGAGACCGACAAGAAGCGCACCGTTACGCAAAACATCAAGAAGCTTGAAGAACTTCTCAAGAATTGTGCGCTGGTCTTGAACAATATCTACACCTGGGCGACCAGAGAAAGCACTGACAACAACATCGAACTGAGTTGGGTCTTTCAACTTCACTCGGAATGATTCTGGAAGCTGATCCGCTGTCACATTCTGTGCAATTGCAGAGTTCTTAAAACGCTCTTTAAAGCGAGCAAATGCCTCAGTCTGTGATTCGTAGAAGACGCTCTGAACAACAGGCAGCGCCTCTAAATCTGTCTTGATTGATGCACGCTGATCTGGCGTAACTACTCCGTTTGCGCATGTTGGCGACTCGGAGAGAGTTCCGCAAAGGAAGACAGAAACTTCAATCTTGTCGTACCAATAATCCTTCATCGCATTGACCTGTGCATTTGAGAGCAAGCCGATACCAAGAAGTGAAAGTGAGATAGCAACTGTGACAACGACAGCAAATGTCATTGTGAGGTTACGTCGAAGTCCAATACGAACTTCTTTAAAGAGGAAACCTGCGCGCATGTTTTTTATCCTGTCTCTCTAATTCTTTTAATTTCGTTCGCCGTTAGCCCGTGTATCCATAAACGCCACGAACCTGGTCGCGGATGACATGTCCACTATCAAGCTCAATCACGCGCTTACGCATCTGATCAACAATTCCTGAATCGTGCGTTGCCATTAAAACTGTGGTGCCCTCGCGATTAATGCGATCCAGCAACTTCATGATGCCAACGGATAGCTCTGGGTCGAGGTTTCCTGTTGGTTCGTCAGCGATAATGATTGGGGGCTTTGTGACATATGCACGTGCAATTGCTACGCGCTGCTGTTCTCCACCTGAAATCTCTGATGGCAAGCGGTCGCCCTTATCTTCAAGGCCTACAAGCTCGAGCATCTCTGGAACTTCGCGGTTGATTTCCTTCTGCGAATAACCGAGTACATGCAGTGAGAAAGCGATGTTCTCTGAAATTGTCTTATTAGGGAGAAGGCGGAAATCCTGGAAAACGGTGCCGACCTGGCGACGAAGCTCTGGCACCTTGTGATTGGCAAGTGAACCGAGATCCTTACCTGCGACATGAATTATGCCTGATGTTGGACGCTCTTCACGGAGGATCAAACGCAAGAATGTGGACTTACCTGAACCGGACTTTCCAACGAGAAAGACGAACTCGCCTTTTGTGATTTCGAGGTTGACGCTATCAAGAGCGGGACGCTCCTGGCCTGCATAGACCTTCGTAACGTTTTCAAAGCGAATCAATCTGAACTCCTCAAAATATGAACAAGTTGGAGTTTAGAGCACTTAACCTGACAAAGAGCGGAAATGAGCGTGGCTCACGCTCAGAAAAAGGTGTGAGTTATTACAAGTTATGAAGCAGATGAGCGGCGCCAGCGGATGCCCGCCTCAATAAAGTCATCTATCTCCCCATCCAGAACTGCAGAAGTATTTCCCGTCTCGTGATTATTACGGAGATCTTTCACCATTTGATAGGGCGCAAGAACATAGGAGCGCATCTGATTTCCCCATGAACCGCTGTTATCGCCCTTAAGTGCATTGATCTTCGCTTGCTCTTCTTGGCGACGACGTTCCAATAACTTTGACTGCAGAACAGCCATTGCGGTCGCTTTATTTTGAATCTGCGAACGTTCGTTCTGACAGGAAACAACAATTCCAGTTGGAATGTGGGTCAAGCGGACAGCAGAGTCTGTGGTGTTAACACCTTGCCCACCAGGTCCTGATGAGCGATAAACATCGACGCGGATTTCTTTCTCATCGATTTCAATATGATCGCTCTGTTCAACAACAGGAACAACTTCAACCCCCGCAAAAGATGTGTGGCGACGTGATTGTGAATCAAAG
>NZ_JBJTMK010000045.1:0-2665 GCF_046070465.1 Candidatus Planktophila sp.
CTTATTGAATGCCATTGTCTCCTGCATCTTTGTATTTGCATCTGTTTCTTTCCAGTACTGGTGGAAGATAAGAGCCGCGAGGATGACTGTGAGTGCGATCAAGAGAGCACCGAGGTCAACCCATGTTCCGAGAACGACGAGGATTCCACCGACAAGGAAGGTAAGGCCAGATCCGATAACTCCGAGCTTTGCGGCGGGAAGCTTCTTGTACTGTGCATAGCCTGTCATTGCTTCGAGGTTCTTAAAGTGCGCAAAGCCAGCGCCAATCCAGAGCGCGCCAAAGAAGATACGGCCGATAATAAGTAGTGCGTTCAATTCATTCTCCTAGTGTGTTTGCCCAGCATTATCTGCTGAGTACGGATTAATGGTACGTGCCTTAGTTGAAATTTCAACTATATTCCAAAAACGACACGCCATCTATGCATAAGAAAAGGGCCGCACCGTAACAGTGCGACCCTTTTCCTTTCACTCAAGCAGGCGATTAGCCAACCTTTGTTGTGCGTCCATCAGCTACTGGAACTGTGATTGTCTTTGCTGCCTTCACGGCTTCGATGAAGACATCGACCAAGAGATCACGAACCTTTGCTGTCGCAGGTGAGAAGACGCCGACATAGCCGTCTCCGCCCTGAACCACATAATCCAAAGTTGCAACGGTGTAGACAGTTGAATCCTTTGCGATTGCCTTGCCGTCAAGAGTAGTTACTGACACGACGCGTGAGCCGAGTGGCTTGCTGCTGTCGAATGAGAACTTAAATCCTGAGATTTGTGGGAAGCGACCATCTGCAGGGTATGCACCACCGACGCCATTTTCAAGCGCCTTCCAGAGCAATGTACCTGTGATTGTTGTTGTTGAGACAGAGTTACCGAATGGGAAGACTGTCATTGCATCGCCGACTGTTACATCGTATGGACCAGCTGCTGAAGTTGCTGGGCGAACAAGCGTCTTATCCAATGGCGTGTATGTCTTAGCAGGGAATGTATCGCGGATACCTCCACCGTTAAGGAATACAAAGTCAGTCTTGTACTTCGCGCGGATTGCATCAGCTGTGAAGTTTCCAAGTGGTGTTTCACTTGAACGCTCGACTGCTGGAGATCCTCCGCGTGGGAATACTGCAGAGACTGTACCGATCTTGACATCAAGCTTTGGTGCCAACTGATCCTTATACTTCTTCACAAGCGCTGCTGCTGTTGCATCTGGCGTGAACTTTGCAGCATCAGCCTTTGAGATGTACTCAACGGCTGATCCCTTCACGCGACCTGTCTTTGTGTTGAGACAGAGTGTTGTACGTGTGTACTCAACGCCTGCGTTGCGAACTTCGGCAACCAATGTTGCTGAAGATCGTAGTGATGCAGCTGGGACAGCTGTTGAGTAAACAAGGTGGCTGTGACCACCGAAGATTACGTTTGCGCCCTTGATTTGTGATGCGAGATCTGGAAGGCGTCCTTGTGCAACTCCATCAAGGTTCTCTGTCCATCCCTGGTGAACAAGCGCGATAACAACTTGTGCGCCTGCTGCACGGGCATCAGCAATTGCCTTATTGATACCTGTGACACCTGGATCGATTGTGATTGTTCCGGAAGCTCCCTTGAGGTTGCCCGGGAATACCTGCTCGACTGTTGACTCTGTGTTTGAGCCTACGATGCCAATCTTGACTCCGTCACGTGTGACCATTGTGTATGGCTTTGCTGCCTTTGATCCCGAAACAAGATCCTTGAGTGAGCTGTAGTTTGAAACAACCCACTGGAAATCAGATGCGCCGATAACTTTTTGAACATGTGCAATATCGCGATCATGTTCGTGGTTACCAAATGTTGATGCATCAACCTTCATGAGGTTGAGCGCTTCGATGGTTGGGAGCTCTTCGAATGCAGAAGAGATTTGTGGAGCAGCACCGATGTTGTCACCTGAAGTTACAGCAACTGTGTTTGGGTTAAGAAGGCGATCGTTGTTCCATGCTGCAACAAGTCCTGCTGCGCCAATGCTTGTTGACGATACGTCAATTGCACCGTGGAGGTCAGATAGCTGTAAGAATTGAAGTGACTTGTAATCAGCGTTCACTGTTGCAAGCTTCAACTTTGTTGCATCGAAGCTCTTATTTGCCTTTGCAGCTGCAGAGATTCCATATTCATTTACTGCCTGAACAACAGGTGTAAATGTCTTTTGACCTGCAAGTACAGGAATTGTGACAACTGACTTTGCAGTTGCGGGAACGATTATTGGACACGATCCAGGTCCTGCAGAGACGATGTATGAAGTGATCTCTGGAGTTGTTGCAGCAGATGGCGTCCAGCTGACAGTGATTCCATTTGTTCCTTCATTTGCTACGACCTTTGTCGGAGCAGATGGGGCTGAGTATGTAACAGCCTGTGCGATAGGAGTAATGACTGTTACAGCAAGGGCTGCAACAGCAGATGCGGCAACAAGTGCGCGCTTGAGGGCGTAAGTGGTTTTCACGTTGCGAAATCTAGGGGGCGACCCTGCTCGATTGAGATGCCACGCCCATTTGTGTTCAGTCGACACTCAATCTTCATCCCTTCGTTACTTTCGCCCACGCTCAACCCTGAAGGCAAGGTCGAGCGTTGCCCTTGTCGGTGGGGTGGGCTATTTTTCGAACATCTGTTCGAATATTCAGAGTCTTCGAACACCTAGAGCGAGCGCAAAGGA
>NZ_JBJTMK010000046.1:0-3337 GCF_046070465.1 Candidatus Planktophila sp.
TCATCATGCGCTGGAAACCATTGTGTGGACGGGCAAGGAGAATCAAAAATCCAGCGAGGAAAGGGATATAAATAAGAGTTAATGCATATGCAGAAGCGTTACGGATGAAGTGCTCTGGGCCTTTGGGAAGTAAAAGTGCAAGTAACCACGGAAGTGCAATTGCGGTCGCAACAGCAAGACCGTTGACCCCACCAAACCATGCAGCAAATGCCATGCCTACTGATGCAAGTGAAAGTGCCGGGAAAGAGAGATTGATATCTGCCTTCTTGAGTGCGCCGACCATCTCGCGCACACCAAGAACCATGGCAAGTGCCACGATTGCAGCGAAAATTGCACGCTCGTAACGGAGTGAGAACCACACAATTACGAATAGAGCTACAGATACGCCAATTGATGGAAGAAGTTTTCTTCCTGCGCGCTTATTAATAGCGTCATTGATGGCGTGTAAGTCAGACATATGCAGGTACGAGGATTAGACCTCGAGGAGCTCTGCTTCTTTATGCTTTAAGAGCTCATCGATCTTTGCAACGTGATCAGCAGTGATTTTTTCGAGCTCCTTTTCACCACGTGAGAGATCATCCTTAGAAATTTCGCCATCCTTCTCGGCTTTTTCCATCGCCTCTTTTGCAGCGCGACGAATATTGCGGATTGAAACCTTTGAATCTTCAGCCTTAGTCTTTGCAACCTTGATGTAATCCTTGCGGCGCTCTTCTGTGAGCTGCGGGAGGGCAACTCGTATAACCGAGCCATCAGATGCTGGATTCACACCAAGATCTGAATCGCGGATCGCCTTTTCGATAGAAGCCATCGCACCCTTATCGAAAGGAGAAACGATTGCAAGACGGTTCTCAGGAATCTGAATCGATGCTAGCTGTGAGAGTGATGTCCACGTGCCGTAGTAATCAACCATGATCTTGTTGAACATTGCTGGGTGTGCACGACCTGTGCGGATTGCGCCAAAGTCATCCTTCGCGACTTCAACAGCCTTGTTCATCTTCTCGGTTGCTTCGGCTAGTGAGCCTGCTACATCTGCCATGGTCTTCTCTCTTTTTCCTATTAATAAATATATCTAGTGGGCCCTCGTTAGTTAACGAGAGTTCCAATCTTCTCGCCGCGAACTGCGCGACCGATATTGCCATTAGTCATCAAGTCGAAGACGACGATCGGCAACTTGTTCTCACGGCAGAGGCTGAAAGCTGCTGCATCTGCAACCGCAAGTGACTTCTGGAGAACTTCATCGTAAGAAATTTCATCAAACTTAACGGCGTTAGCATCCTTGCGAGGATCTGCGTTGTAAACGCCATCGACACCTGACTTTGCTAGCAAGAGAGCGTTCGCACTGATTTCGAGGGCGCGCTGTGCTGCAACAGTATCTGTTGTAAAGAATGGCATTCCTGCTCCTGCGCCGAAAATCACTACGCGACCCTTTTCAAGGTGGCGGATTGCACGACGTGGAACATATGGCTCTGCAACCTGTCCCATGGTGATTGCTGTCTGAACGCGAGTATCAACGCCTTCGCGCTCGAGAAAATCTTGGAGCGCTAGACAGTTCATGACTGTTCCGAGCATTCCCATGTAGTCTGCGCGTGAGCGTTCCATTCCGCGCTCTGAAAGTTCTGCACCACGGAAGAAGTTACCGCCACCGACAACGATAGCTACCTGGACTCCCCCGCGAACAACTTCTGCGATCTGCTTTGCAACATCTGCAAGTACATCGGGATCGAGACCGACTCCCTTGCCTCCACCAAATACTTCACCGGAAAGCTTAAGGAGCACCCTCTGATATGAACCACGGTTCGATGTCATGAGAGTGCTCCTTTAGCTCAACGGTTTGTAAAGTGTATTACTGGCCGACGCGGAAGCGGTGGAACGCCTTCACGGCTGTTCCTGCTTCATCAAGAATCTGCTGAACAGTCTTCTTGGCATCCTTAGCAAAAGCCTGCTCGAGAAGTGATACTTCCTTCACAAAGCCAGTGATGCGACCTTCAACGATCTTTGAAAGAGCTGCCTCTGGCTTGCCTTCTGCCTTTGCTGTCTCTTCCGCAACGCGGCGCTCGTTCTCAATAAGGTCTGCTGGGACCTCATCGCGGTTAACGAACTTTGGTGCAAAGGCTGCGATGTGCTGTGCAACATCGCGACCGACCTCAGCTGCTTCCTTGGCAAGTGAGACGAGTACGCCTACCTGTGGTGGAAGGTCTGGTGAAGTCTTGTGAAGGTAGAGACCAACTGGACCGTTAATAACAGCCACGTTGCGGATCTCAATCTTCTCGCCAAGAGTTGCATTTCCTTCGTCGATAACTTCCTGAACAGTCTTACCTGTTGAAGTCTTTGCTGCGAGGAATGAAGCAACGTCTGGAGTCTTAACCTCGAGAAGTGTTGCAACGAGATCATCGCCAAGTGCGATAAAACGCTCGCCCTTTGCGACGAAGTCTGTCTCACAATTGAGCTCAAGCATTACGCCTGTGTCGCCGGAAACCTTTGCAACAACCAGACCATTTGAAGTCAAACGACCTTCGCGCTTTGTAACGCCTTTAAGGCCCTTAACGCGAATGATTTCAACAGCCTTGTCGTAATCACCATCTGCCTCATCAAGTGCCTTCTTGCAATCGAGCATTCCTGCTGCAGTTGCTTCGCGAAGACGCTTTACATCATCTGCTGTGTAGTTAGCCATTTAAATTATGCCTCCGGTGTTACTGCAGCAGCAGCTTCTGGAGCCGCTGACGCAAGGATTTCATTTTCAAGTTCGGTTGTTGCCTTCTCAGCAGCTGCTGGAGCTAGCGCTGCAGAGCGCGCCTTGAGGCCATCTGCAATTGCATCAGTGATAACGCGTGTGAGAAGTTCGATTGAACGAATCGCATCGTCATTACCAGGAATCTTGTAATCAACTTCGTCTGGATCACAGTTTGTATCGAGAATTGCGATAACTGGAATACCAAGCTTCTTCGCTTCCTGAATTGCGAGGTGCTCCTTCTTTGTATCTACAACCCAGATAGCTGACGGAAGCTTTGTCATGTTACGGATACCGTCGAGGTTCTTGAAGAGCTTCTCGCGCTCACGGCGGAGCATCAAGAGCTCTTTCTTTGTGAGAAGAAGATCGTTCTTCTCTTCGAGAGCTTCGAGCTCCTTAAGGCGTGCAATACGCTTCACAACTGTTGGGAAGTTTGTAAGCATTCCACCCAACCAGCGCTCTGTGACTGTTGGCATGCCAACGCGAGCTGCTTGGTTGATGATTGGTGCATGTGCTTGCTTCTTTGTTCCGACGAACAAGATGTGTCCGCCCTTAGCAATCACTTCCTTTGATCGATCAGGCATATGCCTTCACAAAGGACATCGTTGC
>NZ_JBJTMK010000047.1:0-3284 GCF_046070465.1 Candidatus Planktophila sp.
CTTCCCAGATCGAACTGCAAAGCCTGCAATGCATGAGATGAAGGCACTCGCTGCTCCGGCAAAGATTGCAACTACCAAGGCTTCATCTGGTCAGTTCACAATCTTTAATAAGCAGTTCTTTACCGGAATCGAAGATTTCGATCTCCTATGGTCGATTACCCGCGATGGTCTCGTTGTCGATGGGGGCCGAGTAAAGCTCCCCGCTGTTGGACCCCGTAAAACAGGCCGTTTCAGCGTGAAATCACCGCATCTGCTCAAGGCAGATGGCAAGGGTGAGCGTTTTATTACCTTCACCTTGTTGCGCAAGAGCAGCACTGCCTGGGCTCCGACGTCGACTGAGATTGGCTGGAACCAGTTCACGCTTCCATCAAAGGCGAACACAATCTCTACCCAGCCAACCAACGATCTCTTCGAGTCCAGCGTCAACGATGCTGGTGAGATTCAGATTCCATACGGTGCATACGCTCCAGAACTTTCATTGTGGCGTGCGCCTACCGATAACGATCGCATCGGACATATCGCAACCAAGTGGGAACGTTATGGAGTTCGCGAACTTACTCGCACTGATTGCACCATCACTGAAAATGCAAAGCAACGAAAAGTTGTCAGCGTCTGGGAAACTAGCACCGGGTTTGTTATTAAGCAGACTCAGGTGATCACACCTGTAGCCGATGGTTTTGCGGTCAAAGAGACGATTGTTGTTCCAAAGCAGCTAGAAGATTTGGCTCGCGTTGGTATCAACCTCGAACTCGATGGTGCACTCGATACCTACACCTACTTCGGTTCAGGGCCACACGAGTCATACCCTGACCGCAAGATTGGTCGTATCCATCGTTGGGTCTCAACAGTTGCAGCTCAATACATTCCATATGTTCGCCCACAAGAAAATGGTGGACACGTTGGAGTGCGTTGGTTCGAATTAACAGGTAACGATGGACATGGTGTGCGCTTTGATTTAGATAAGCCACTCCAGGTTTCAGTAACGCCTAACCGTGCAACTGAACTTGCAGATAAGACACATGATGTTGAGGTAGTACCTGCGGGCACCGCTGTTGTTCATATCGATGCTGCACATCGTGGCGTTGGAACTGCATCGTGTGGTCCAGATACGTTGCCTGCGTACATCGTCGGCGGTGGTACTTACACCTTCGGTTGGACAGTACGAGCTATTTAAAGCGTTGAGCAGATGCCCGTGGCCAAGTGATTGGCTGCGGGTATTTTGCTGTGCGGCCGTCGCCCGATGATTTACCGCGCAGACGGCGCCAAATCCACGGCAAGGCAAATACGCAGAACCACAAAACCCCTGTAGCACGCTGCTTTAACCAGCTCTCCGGTACTGCCGGTGGCAATGGTGTTCGCCATGCTGCATCGTATGGATAATCTAAAACTTCAAGAACGCCCTGCGATACTCGCCAGTGACCATCTTCGTTGAGATGTAGGCGATCAAATGCCAAGAAGCGATTATCTTTAAAGAAATCTAGACCGTTTGCATCAGAGACAATTGCACCAACTTCTGCACCCACTTCATGAACTGCTTTATTAAATTGCGAGAAGCGTGACTTCCAGACTTCGGCGCCTTTACCTTTATTGCCGGTATCTTCTAAAACAGTAAAGAGGAGAATCGTCGCACCTGAATTAGCCAGTGCGAGCACTGCGCCTTGGTACTTAGCGATTGTGGCAGCCGCGTCATACCCAGGACGAAGAGCATCGTTGGCACCGGCATGGAAGGAAACGAGAGTCTCTTTACCTGTAACAAACTTCAGCGCCTCAGGAATCTGGTCATCGACTACCTGGCCAACCAACTTTCCGCGGATCGCTAAATTGGCATAGGTGAAGTTATCTACATGTTGTGCGAGTTCATCAGCAACACGATCTGCCCAACCGCGAAAGTTTCCATCTACAACCTCATCAGTCATGCCTTCGCTATACGAGTCACCACAGACAATAAAACGGTTGTAGATCATTGCTTAACCTTTGCGACGCTGCTCGTCTATCCAGAAGAGAGTAATTGACGTTGCAACAGATGCGTTGAGTGATTCAGTCGAAGAGCTGATTGGGATAGAGACAATCAAGTCACACTTCTCGCGAGTCAATCGTGCAAGACCCTTACCTTCAGATCCGACGATAATCATCAAATCTTCTTTGGCAACCTTCATCTCTGAGAGTTGAACATCTGATTCACCATCGAGGCCGACGATAAACATTCCGCGCTTCTTGGCATCATCAATCGTGCGAGCAAGGTTTGTTACCTGTGCAATCGGCAGACGAGCTGCTGCTCCGGCAGAGGTCTTCCACGCAGAGGCGGTCACAGCTGCTGCTCTACGCTCAGGAATAATGATTCCAGAGGCTCCAAAGGCAGCTGCAGAACGCGTCACTGCACCTAGGTTACGAGGATCTGTGACGCCATCGAGAGCGACAATCAGCTTTGCACCCTTGGCGCGATCGCAGATCTCTTCATAACTTGAATACTGGAATGGCTTGATACCAAGGATGATTCCTTGGCTATTAGGTGCGATGGATTCGAGCGATGCACGGTGAACCTCTTTAATTTGCAATCCATGATTGAGAGCTAGCTGAAGAGATTCTGCGATGCGATCATCAATATCGACTCCGCGCGCAACCATTACCTCAGTAGCTGGAACGCTTTCACGAAGCGCCTCTAACACTGCGTTACGCCCAGAAACGATTTCGCCCTTAGGCATCTCTGACTTAGGAAGTCGAGCAGCAGCTGGCTTCTTGGCAGCAACCTTCTCTGCGCGCTTCTTCGCCTTATGAGCTGCGTGATAAGGACGGTCTTCAGCTTTTGGTGTTGGACCTTTACCTTCTAATCCGCGCTTGCGGTTTCCGCCAGAGCCAACTGTGGGGCCCTTCTTCTGCTTACGAACAGCGCCGCGAGGCTTTGAATTTCCGGCCATTATGAACCACTTCCTTCAGTCTTACGTGAGATCGACCATCGTGGTCCTTGCGCTGTATCTTCGATAACGATTCCGAGAGCAGTTAAGCCATCGCGAATCGCATCTGAACTTTCAAAATCTTTACGTACTCGTGCAGCTTCCCGTTGAGCAAGCGCCAACTTAATTGTGCCGTCAAGGGCTGCAGTCACATCATTGTGTGTTGAAGAAGTTGCAAATGCTGGATCAAAAGGATCACAACCTAGAACATCTAGTGCTCCGCGAATTTCATTTGCCGATGATGCGATGACTGCCTTATCGCCAGAAGTAATGGCGCTGTTCCTACAGCGCTTGCATCGATTTCAGAAGCGCTACGTCTTGGCAACAGCGCCA
>NZ_JBJTMK010000048.1:0-14820 GCF_046070465.1 Candidatus Planktophila sp.
GTGATCGACGTGACCCATAACTGTGACAACTGGTGGACGTGCAACGAGGCTCTCTGGATCGAGATCTTCGAGCTCTTGCGCCAAATCGATATCGAAATCTTGAAGAAGTTCACGATCTTCATCTTCAGGAGAAACGATTTCAATCTGGTACTTCAACTGTGCACCGAGAATTTCGAAGGTATCTGCGTCAACTGATTGAGTTGCAGTAACCATCTCACCCAAGTGGAACAACGCTGATACCAACGCTGCTGGATCTGCACCGATCTTCTCGGCGAAATCTGCAAGCGATGAACCGCGGCGCATACGAATCTTTGTATTGCCATCACCGTGAGGAATAACTGCGCCACCAAGCTGTGGCGCTTGCATGTTGTCGAATTCTTCGCGCAGTGCTTTACGTGACTTCTGCTTGCGCTTAGATGACTTGCCCTTTCCAAATGCACCTGCTGCCGATCCACGACCGCCGGGACCTCCACCAGGACGACCTGGACCGCCGGGACGTGGAGCTCCACCAGTAGATGGACCTGAAGAACGATATGGACCAGATGCTGGTGCACCTGCTCCACCT
Source organism: Candidatus Planktophila sp. (assembly GCF_046070465.1). GTDB lineage: Bacteria > Actinomycetota > Actinomycetes > Nanopelagicales > Nanopelagicaceae > Planktophila. The sequence goes on from NZ_JBJTMK010000048.1 coordinate 566, forward strand.
GGACGTGGTGCAAAACCTGGACGCGGTGCGCCGGGACGGGGAGCACCTGGACGTGCAGCAAAACCTGGACGTGGAGCACCAGGACGTGGAGCACCGGGACGCGCTGCACCCATTGGTCGCTGAGGTGGACGCGGAACGGCGCCACCAGTTGAGAAAGGATTGTTGCCAGGACGCGGTGGACGCGGAACTGCGCCACCTGCTGAGAATGGATTGTTGCCAGGACGCGGCGCAACTGGAGCACCCGGAACTGGTGGCGGTGTTGGGACTACTGGAGCTGCTGGTGCATCAGGAGTTGCAGTTGGCGCTGCAGCTGCATTTGCTTCCGCTTCGCGTGATGCCTTCAACGCTGCGAGATCAACTCCGAGCTCTGCAGCAAGTTCGGCAGCGAGCTCTGGATTCACTTCTGGCTTTGACGCTACCGCCTTCTTAGCTGCGGCTTTCTTTACCGGCTTCTTCTCCTCGGCAGGCTTGGCATCGGGATAGAGCGCCATGAGCTTGCGAGCAACCGGTGGCTCAACTGTTGATGATGCTGATCGGACGAATTCGCCGAGTTCTTGTAACTTAGCAAGGACTTCCTTGCTTTCCATACCGAGTTGTTTTGCCAACTCATGTACACGGACCTTTGACACATTTCTCCTGTCTTGGCCCGCACATTCTGTATTGGGATGCGAGCCCTAGTTGTCGAACCTCATGATGTGAACGAGCTCATTTTTGCTTCATATCTTTCGCATCCATTTCTGAATCCCCGAAGGGAGTTGATATCACTAGTCTACCGAACAAGCCCCGAAATCTCCTATTCGGTAGGAGGAACTGCAGTTGTATCTGGGTGAATATCGATGCGCCAGCCGGTCAGACGTGCGGCAAGGCGGGCGTTCTGCCCATCTTTTCCGATAGCCAATGAGAGCTGGTAATCAGGAACGACAACCTTGGCGCTGCGAGCTTCGAAGTCAACGATCTCGACCTTGCTGACCTTCGCTGGGGCGAGTGCATGCGCCACATACTTTGCGGGATCCTCGTCGTAATCCACGATGTCGATCTTTTCTCCATTGAGTTCATCCATCACTGCGCGCGAACGTGCACCCATCGGTCCAATTAATGAACCTTTAGGCGAAACACCTGCGCGATGTGAGCGCACTGCAATCTTCGTGCGGTGACCAGCTTCACGAGCTACACCCATGATCTCGACGATTCCATCTTTCACCTCTGGAACTTCGAGGGCAAATAATTGCTTTACCAGGCCAGGGTGGCTGCGAGACAACATGATCTCTGGCCCCTTTATGCCTTGCTTTACTTCAACAACGAAACACTTGATGCGCGCACCGTGTTCGTAGATCTCACCTGGAACTTGTTCCTGTGGCGGAATGCGACCTTCGATGCGACCAAGATTGACATTAATCATTTTAGGATCGCGGCCTTGCTGAATAACGCCAGAAATAACATCACCGACAGATCCGGTGAACTCCCCCACGATCTCGGCATCATTGGTTGCGCGCATCGCCTGCTTGATAACTTGGCGTGCAGCTGAAGTAATAGTGCGACCAAAACCTTCTGGTTCATCAACTTTTTCAGCGATGCGTTCGCCCATCTCATTGAACTCAGGAATGATGATCTGAATTTCGCCTGTTTCGCGATTGAGCTTTGCTTGCGCATATCGGTTTGGCTCTGCAGTCTCATTGTAGGCAGTCAGCACGCCAGCTTCGATTGCTTGGATAAGTTGCTCGAGAGACATTCCCTTTTCTGTGGTGAGAGCAACGAGAGCTTCCATTTCAACATGCATATTAGTTCTCGTCCTTTCGATTGAATTCAATCTCGACTACAGCGCGCTTGATATCGGCAAGAGCGACTACAACTTTCTTTGTCTCTTTCTTAACGACAACAGTGAGAGTGACATCTGCATCCGTATTAGAGGCGATGCGTCCTGTGACAACGTCACCATCGGTCTTAGTGACCTTGAGCAACCGAGTGACATTCTTTGCAAAGTGGCGTGGCAAAGTAAGTGGACGGTCGATACCTGGAGATGTGACCTCGAGGGTAAATGGAGTCTCGCCCATAAAGGGAGCTTCATCCATAAGCTCTGAAACGAGCTTGGATGCAACGGTAACTTGATCAAGATTGAGTGCGCTCTCGCCATCGACGATGACAGTAACAATGCGGTGCTTGCCCGGAGTTACGAGATTAACGTCTTCAAGAAAATATCCAGCTTGTTGAAGCGCTGGAGAAATCAGCTCTGAAATCTGGTCTTTAAGTGCCATAGCTTTGCCGTCCTATTCTGTTGTTATTCAATTGTGAAGTGGGGCTTAATTTACTGTATGTAAAGCGAGTATCCAAGTCGCAAAATCAGCAGTCCGGTCACAATCAAATAGAAGATTCGAACAAATCCCGACCCTTTCTTAATTGCCATATGCGAACCCAGATATCCTCCTGCTAAGTTGGCAATTGCAAGAAAGAGACCAATCTTCCATAGGATTCCAATCCGAAATCCCACGACAATAATCGAGGCTAAGTTTGTGGTGGCATTTACAACCTTAGCAATCGCCGAGGCGCCCACAAAGGCAAATCCCATGACGGCAACAAGTGCGATCATCAGCATCGTGCCAGTACCTGGGCCAATTAAGCCGTCATAGAAACCAATCGCCGTTGCAGCAATTGACCCAATAATCATCAACCTCTTCGGCGAATGCTTTTCAACATGAACTTTTCCTAGATCTGGCTTTGCCAATGTGTAGATAAAGATTGCAATCATCATAAAGAAAATCGCGCTCTTAAAACTTGTTGGAGAAATATGTGATGCGAGGAGCGCTCCACCACACGCACCGATGAATGCCGGGATGACCATTGCCAGCAATAGCTTGGGATCGGTCTTAATAGACTTGCGATATTTGATAGCGGCAGTAGATGTTCCGAAGAATGCTGCGGTCTTCGACGTTGCTACGACTGAGACCGGATTGCGATCAGGGAAAGAGAGCAGCATCGCGGGTGTTTGAATCAACCCTCCCCCGCCAGCAATCGCATCGACGAAGCCAGCTGAAAACATCGCCAAAAAAAGTAGTGCGACGTTGAGAGTGGAGAGTTCGTAGAACACGTTAAGCAAGGGTTGCTAGAGTCTTTGCGATTTCTTCGACTGCACTGCCGACGGCAATCTCTTGCTTTTCACCACTTTTGCGAACTCGCACTTCAACGTTGCCATTCTCAAGAGCCTTACCCACGACGACGATCATCGGAATGCCAATGAGCTCGGCATCCTTGAACTTCACTCCTGGGCTAGTGCCACGGCGATCATCGAGCATGACCGAAATGCCGCGACCTTCAAGTTCTGCAGCCAACTTCTCGCCTGCCTCGAAGAGTGAATCATCCTTGCCAGCGACAACAACATGTACCTTGGCGGGTGCGACAGATACCGGCCAAGAAAGGCCAATTTCATCATGTGTCTGTTCTGCGATGGCCGCAACTGCACGAGATACACCGATTCCGTATGAGCCCATGGTGACTACCTGGCTCTTGCCGTTCTGATCAAGAACGGTGAGGTTGAGTGCATCTGCATATTTGCGACCAAGTTGGAAGATATGGCCAATTTCAATAGCGCGATCAATCACGACAGCCGTATCGCACCGAGGGCATGAGTCTCCTTCGCGGACTGCAACTGCTTCGATGTAATGATCAACCTGGAAGTCACGACCATTAACAACGTTGAGAGCATGCTTGTCTTTAGCATTAGCTCCTGTTACCCATGAAGTTCCTGGCGCAATGCGTGGATCTGCATAAACCGTCACGCCATTCTTTGCAGCATCTTGAGGGCCGATGTAACCCTTCACAAGTCCTGGGAATTTAGCAAAGTCTGATTCTTCAAAGACACGAACGTCATTCACGCCCGCCATGTTTGCTTGCATACGCTTGATATCAACTTCGCGATCTCCGGGAACAAGAACAGAGATTGCCTTTTCATCTGCCATCAACATGACATTTTTGAGAGTTGATGCACCTGTATAGCCTCCACCAAACTTTGAATTGAGAAGGTCAACCAAAGAATCAATCGTTGGAGTGTTAGGAGAATCAAAAACTTCAAGTGCGCCAACTGATGGCGCATCGCCTGCAGCTACCTTTGTGGTCATCGCTTCAACGTTTGCTGCATAGCCACAACTTGGACATAAGACATAGGTATCTTCACCTGTTGGGCAGGGAGCTAGAAATTCTTCAGATGAAGAGCCACCCATGGCACCAGCAACAGCTGAGACGATGTTGTACTTCATTCCAAGGCGATCAAAAGTCTTGATGTATGCCGCACGGTGCTTCTGGTAGGACTCGACCAATCCTTCGTCGGTGAGGTCGAATGAATATGAATCCTTCATCACGAATTCGCGGCCACGGATGATTCCTGAACGTGGACGTGCTTCATCGCGGTACTTAGTCTGAATCTGGTAGAGCGAAAGTGGAAGATCTTTATAGGAGGAGTACTCACCCTTAACCATCAAGGTAAACATCTCTTCGTGCGTTGGACCGAGAAGATAATCGGTGCCCTTGCGATCTTGAAGGCGGAATAAATCTGGGCCGTACTCTGTCCAACGGTTGGTCTGCTCGTATGGATCCTTGGGCAACATCGCTGGGAAATGAACTTCCTGGAAACCTGCATTGTTCATCTCTTCACGGACAATGTTTTCAATATTGCGAAGGGTAATCACGCCTAGCGGCAGCCAAGAATAAATACCTGCAGCTACGCGGCGGATATATCCAGCGCGTACTAATAAGCGGTGGCTTGGAACCTCAGCATCAGCTGGGTCATCACGAAGGGTGCGGAGAAATAAAGTAGACATGCGCAACATGGGCGCGAGCCTACCGCTAGCTACACGTTTCAATGGCTTTCGCCATGTGAAAAATTACGAAGTAAGGACGGAAGGTTCGCCGGAAGGAACTCCAGCTGCTTCCATTTCTTCCGCAAGACGCATCGCCTCTTCAATAAGAGTCTCAACAATCTGCGCCTCAGGAACAGTCTTAATGACTTCTCCCTTTACAAAGATTTGACCCTTGCCGTTACCAGATGCAACACCAAGATCTGCCTCGCGAGCTTCGCCAGGTCCGTTCACAACGCAACCCATAACGGCAACGCGCAAAGGAACTGTCATTCCCTGCAAGCCTGCCTGCACCTTTTCCGCCAATGTATAGACATCTACCTGTGCGCGACCACATGAAGGACATGAAACGATCTCGAGCTTACGTTGACGCAAGTTGAGAGATTCGAGAATTGAGATACCGACCTTTACTTCTTCAACTGGTGGAGCAGAGAGAGATACACGAATTGTGTCGCCAATACCTTCAGAGAGAAGGATTCCAAATGCAGTTGCAGACTTAATGGTGCCTTGGAAAATCGGACCTGCCTCTGTCACGCCAAGGTGCAGTGGGTAATCACACTTTGCTGCAAGCAGGCGATATGCGTTAACCATGGTCACGGGATCGTGATGCTTCACCGAAATCTTAATATTGCTAAAGCCATGCTCTTCAAAGAGAGAGGCCTCCCAGAGCGCTGATTCGGCCAATGCTTCTGGTGTTGCCTTGCCATACTTAGCAAGAAGGCGTGGATCGAGCGAACCTGCATTGACGCCGATGCGGATTGGAATACCTGCATCGCCCGCTGCCTTTGCGACTTCTTTGACCTTGTCATCAAATTGCTTGATGTTGCCGGGGTTGACGCGAACAGCTGCACACCCTGCATCGATAGCAGCGAAGATGTACTTTGGCTGGAAGTGAATATCTGCAATCACGGGAATCTGTGACTTCTTGGCAATGTGCTTTAAGGCATCAGCATCATCTTGCGATGGAACCGCAACGCGGACTATCTGGCAACCAGATGCTGTGAGTTCTGCGATTTGCTGCAAAGTTGCATTGACATCAGCTGTCAGGGTCGTACACATTGACTGCACGCTGACCGGTGAATCAGAACCCACACCCACATTGCCGACCATGAGCTGCTTTGTCTTGCGCCGTGGAGCGAGTGGCTTGAGAGGGGCGCTTGGAATTCCTAGATCAACCATGCTGCGTATTCTGCCTGATAATTAAAGATTGAGCGAGACAGGATTGATGATGTCGGCAACGACCAAGAGGACGGTCAGAATCGCAAGCAGTACAACCACTACCCCGGTAATCGGTGTAAGGACATTCACATCAATCGGTGCAGGTCGTGGCTTGCGTCGGATTCGCGCAAAGAGAGCTCGTACTTCATCTGCAATTGCCACAGCCATATGGCCACCGTCGAGCGGCAAGATTGGCAAGAGATTAAATAGCCCAACAAAGATATTGAGGCTTGCAATCAGCAAGATAAATGTTGCAAGGCGCTCGTTGTTATTCAACTTATCACTACCCACTGCCTGACCTGATACTCGAGCAGCACCTACTACACCGACAAGTCCATTGGGGTCGCGTTTTTCATGCATAAATGTTTCGCGAAATAGCTGAGGGACTTTGCTTGGCAATGTCACGAGAGACTTTGCTGACTCTTTCGTCAGGACCCAAGACGCCTTTGCTGCTTCTTGCGATGATTTCACGAAACCATCACGTTCGGTACCGAGTGCTGTGATCACACCTAACATATAGCGCTTAGCCTCTGCGTTATAGGCCGGTGCTGCAGCAATCGAAACCTTCTCGCCATCACGTAAGACGATAAAGTGCATTACTGCACCTTTTGATTGAGCAATCTTGCTAGCATCTTTTGCCCACTGCGTGACAGCAGCACCATTGATAGAAATGATTTCATCACCAGCTTTGAAGCCACTGTTTTCAGCGACAGAGCCCTTGGCGACTTGTGCGACAACAGGAGTAATTGTTGTGTAGCCAATTCCAAAGAAGATCGAGAAGATCAACAAGAATCCGAGGAGGAAGTGCGCGGTGGAGCCCGCACCGAGAACAATGAGCTTCCTGCCAGATGAAGCTTTTACAAATGCACGATGGTCTTCGCCATCTGGCATCTCATCTGAAGGAGTCATGCCTTCGATGCGGCAATACCCGCCTGCAGGAATTGCCTTGATTCCGTACTCGGTTTCGCCTCGTGTAATCGACCAGATGCGCTTACCGAAGCCGACGAAGAATTCTGAGACTCGCATTCCAAATTTACGAGCAGTGAGAAAGTGTCCAAGCTCGTGGAACATAACCGAAGTCAGAAGAGCGAGAACAAATGCAATGATGCCGAGAATCTCCATTACGACGCTACCTTTGCTAAATGGGCCGAAGTTGCCTTCCGCGCATCCTCTTCTATAGCACTGACATCTGAGAGATCTCTCAGTGATGGAATTGAGCTCTTCTCAAAGTGGGCGACAATCGCTGCAACGGTCGGAATAATCTCCATGAACTTCACCTTGCCCCGAATAAAGGCAGCTACGACGACCTCATTGGCCGCGTTAAAGATCGCTGGAAGCGCTCCCCCGACCGATCCGCAGTGGCGGGCAAGAGCTACAGCTGGAAATTTCTTCTCATCGATGGGTTCAAAGTTCCACGTTGACGCCTTCGTCCAATCGATTGGTCTCGTTGCTTCGGCTGTGCGATGTGGGAAGTTAATGGCAAGTGCAATCGGACCCTTCATATTAGGAGGAGATGCCTGCGCGATGGTCGAGCCGTCTTTATATTCGACCATTGAATGCACGAATGATTGCGGATGAATCACGGCATCAATCTGCGAATACGGCAAGTTAAAGAGGTGGTGAGCTTCAATGATTTCCAGGCCCTTGTTCATCAGCGTGGCAGAGTTAATTGTGACCACCGGACCCATCGCCCATGTGGGGTGAGCCAACGCTTCATCCAAAGTAACTCCAGATAAATCTTCTCGATCTCGGAAAGGTCCGCCACTTGCAGTCAGAACTAACTTGGAAATATCTGCTGCGTCATTTCCCTGCAAGCACTGCCAAATTGCAGAGTGCTCGGAATCGACAGGCAAGATTTGATTCTCTTTCGCAAGTGGCATTACGAGCTCTCCGCCTGCCACGAGTGATTCCTTATTGGCCAACGCTAATTGGTTGCCAGCTTTAATCGCAGCAAGTGTTGGGGCTAGACCAATTGAGCCAGTAATCGCATTCAGCACAACATCACATGACATTGCAGCGATCTCTGTTGACGCATTACCTCCGTCGATAACGGTGACGCCAGGAAGTGCCGCCTTCACAACATCTGCGTTCTTGATAACCCCGACAGTGCCAACCTGGTATTTCTTTGCTTGCGCAATCAGAACATCGGGATTGGTACCAGCTGCACTGATTGCGATTACCTCAAAGAGCTCTGGGTTTGCATCAACGATTTCGAGTGCCTGGACTCCGATAGAGCCAGTCGATCCGAGGATTACAAGGCGACGCTTCATTTAACTGCGCGCTTACGTCCCACGATCTGTCCAAGAATGACAACCGCAAGTGCGATGATAAACATCGCAGAACCAATGACATTAGCCTGCGCTGGAATTCCACGGGCAGCAGAGACGTAGACGAACTTAGGGAAAGTCGTCATAGTGCCTGAGTTGAAGTTGGTAATGATGAAGTCATCGAACGACAAGCTAAACGCAAGAAGGGCAGCGCCTGCGATACCTGGTGCGACCAAAGGCAGAGTTACTCGGCGGAAGGTCTCAATTTCGTTCGCGTATAAATCCATTGCAGCTTGCTCGAGGCGCGGATCCAACGAGGCAATACGAGCCTTCACAGTCACCACAACGAATGAAATACAGAACATCACGTGAGCGATGACTGTTGGCCAGAAACCTGGGTTGATCTTCAGCGTAAGGAAGAGGGAGAGCATCGATGCGCCGAGAACGATTTCAGGTGTTGCCATCGGCAAGAAGATCAAAAGGTTTGTTGCTGAACGACCACGGAACTTGTGACGACCTAATGCAAAAGCAATCATGGTGCCAAGGATTGTTGCAAAAGTGGTTGCTAGGAAGCCGATCTTGATGGAGTTTCCAAGTGCGGTACAGACCTCGGGCGCTCCGCATGGGTTCATCCAGTTATCGAGGGTAAAGCCCTTCCAGATGAGATTGGACTTTCCACCATCGTTAAAGGAGAAGGCGACGGTGTAAGCAATAGGTACAAGAAGATAGGTAAACGCAACTGCTGCATAGATGCGGATGAGATTGCGCTGGAACCAACGAGATACTTTTCTCATACGAGTTCCTCTGTTCCGGCTTTGCGGATATAGACAGTGACAAGAATAAGAATCGCAGTCATCAAAGTAAATGAGAGCGCTGCAGCTGTTGGGTAATCCACAATCTTAAAGAAGCGAGATTCGATGACGTTACCAATCATCTTTGTCTCTGGGCTACCCAAAATTGCTGCATTGACGTAATCACCGGCTGCAGGGATGAAGGTGAGAAGAGTTCCTGCTACTACTCCTGGCATGGAGAGCGGCAGTGTTACTTTGCGGAAAGTTGTGAGGCCATTGGCATAGAGATCTCCAGATGCCTCCAGTGTGCGAGGATCAATGCGATCAATTGATGCATAGAGCGGCAAAGTCATAAATGGAAGGAAGTTATACGTCATACCTGCAACGACAGCAAAAGCGGATGATGTCAGCGTGGTACTTGGTGCGATGATGTGCAGATTACGCAAAGTCGGAACCACGAAGCCTTGCTCTCCGAGAATCTGCTTCCATGCAATCGTGCGGAGCAAGAACGATGTAAAAAATGGTGCAACAACGAGAACGAGCAGAACGTTCTTCATCTTGCCCGCTTTAAATGCGATGGCATATGCCAATGGATAAGCGATTGCTAGCGCGATAATCGTTGCCAGTGCTGCATAGAGAAATGAGCGACCGAACTGCTCTTTATTTTCTACAAAGGCATCGATGTAATTTCGCCAGCGCAGAGTCTGCTCATAGGCACCTGTATCTCCCCCAGCAATCGGAGTCTGGGTTGAAGTCTGCGCAAGGTTGGCGATTGGCCAGATAAAGAATGTGAAGAGAAATGCCAAGCCCGGCAGCAGTAAGAGATACGGAGTGCGTGGGCTTGAAATGCCAGACTTACTCATCGTCGGCAGGGATCTCTTCTGGCTCGACTTCCATACCTGCTTCAGCATCTTCATCTCCGCGAAGGGCAAATGTAAATCCAGATTCCCATGAGATGTTGACATCTTCGCCGACGCTAAATGGCGCAACTCCATCATCGTTTTGTTCGAAGACCATTAACTCTTGTCCCCATGGCATCATCACCTGGTACTGAGTTGATACACCGATATAGGAAACGTCTTCAATCTTTCCGCCCGTCAAGATATTTCCTGATGTTGCAGTTGCCAGGCGTGAAATACGGAACTTCTCTGGGCGAATGCCCGCAAAAATTGAGTTATCGACTGCATGCGAGCGGTTCTTCGCTAGCGAAATCTTCTGACCGAAGAGGTCGACAATGTGGTTGTCGCCATCGTTACCAGTGATGGTGCCCTTAATAAGGTTTGACTGGCCGAGGAAGTTGGCAACAAAGGCTGTCTTTGGGTTGTCGTAGAGATCTGCGGGTGAGCCAAGCTGTTCAATCTCTCCCTCATTCATTACCGCAATCGTGTCTGCCATTGTCATGGCTTCTTCTTGATCGTGTGTAACGTGAACGAAGGTAAGACCTACTTCTTTCTGAATCCACTTGAGTTCGATCTGCATCTGACGACGAAGCTTGAGATCGAGGGCACCGAGAGGCTCATCCAAAAGCAGGAGTGCAGGGCGGTTAACAATTGCGCGGGCAAGTGCGATGCGCTGCTGTTGTCCACCAGAGAGCTGTGTTGGCTTACGACTTGCAAGATGAGAAAGCTCTACCAGCTCAAGAGCCTTATCTACTTGTTCCTTCACATCTTTAATACCGCGACGGCGAAGACCGAATGCAATATTTTCAAAGATGGTCAGGTGAGGAAAGAGTGCGTAGTTCTGAAAGACGGTATTGATTGGACGTTGATATGGCTTCGTGTAAGTGATGTCAGTGTCACCGAGAGAGATGCTTCCCTGGGTAGGCTCTTCAAGGCCAGCAACCATTCGCAAAGTGGTTGTCTTTCCACAACCTGAAGGTCCAAGGAGAGCAAAGAAAGAACCTGCAGGAATAGTCAATGACAAATCATTGACCGCGGTGAAATCACCATAGCTCTTTGTGATGTGTGTGAGACGTAGGTCGCCGCGCGCTGAAGAGATTCCGGCCAACTTAGTTACCAGCTGCCTTTTGGAAAGCTTCAGTCCATGAAGTTTCCTCTGCAGGTGTCAGCGCCTTGAATACGTTCAGACGTGACATCGTCTTCTCAGTTGGGAAGATGTACTCAGACTGAGCGAGCTCTGGGTTGATCTTCTCCATCTCAGCTTGTGCTCCCATAACTGGTGTCACATAGTTCACGTATGCTGCAACTTCGGCTGCAACAGCTGGGTCGTAGTAGTAATTAATGAGAGTCTCGGCGTTCTTCTTGCCGTCAGCTGTTGTCGTTGAAGGAATCAGGAAGTTATCGCCTGAAATTGTTCCGCCTGATTCTGGAATTGCGAAGTCAAACTTTCCGGCATTCTCTGATGAGAGCTGGAACATATCGCCAGACCAAGCAATAACTGCAGTTGCGTCACCGGAGATGAGATCTTCCTTGTACTCATTGCCCTTTACGCCGCGAATCCAGCCATCGGCGATCTTCTTCGCAAGGAAATCAACAGCGTTCATGAATTGATCTTCAGTTACCTTGGTGACATCGATGCCCTGTGAAAGCAGGATAACGCCAATGGTGTCGCGCATCTCTGAGAGAACAACAATCTTGCCCTTGTTCTGTGGTGTCCAGAGATCGTCAACTGACTTCATGCCTTTTGGGTTTACCGCTGTGTTCCAGCCGATTCCACCCATGATGCCCTGGTATGTGAGTGAAGAGTCGCGATTAGGATCAAATGACGGGTGTGCAAGAGTTGGCAAAATATTCTTTGCATTAGGAATGTTTGCCTTATCAAATTTCTGTGTATAGCCAAGACGGATAAAGCGAGCGGCCATCCAGTCTGTTGGTGTGATGACGTCGTAACCAATATCTTCACCCAGCTTGAGCTGTCCCTGCACCTTGCCGAAGAATTCATCGTTGTCATTGATATCTTCTGAGTAAACAGGCTTGATACCAAACTTCTTTTCAAATGCATCGAGTGTTGGGTAGTGCTTACCCGACTCGTCGAGATCTAAGTACAGCGTCCAGTTTGCCCAGCGAACTTGATCAGCAGATGCTCCGCTTGACCCACCTGAACCACATGCAGCGAGCGCAGATGCACCAGCTACAGCGCCTGCGCCGGCAAAGACTGCACGACGTGAAACGCGAGAATTGAGAATTGAACGTGCTTCTGGTGAGAGTGCCTTCTTAGCCATCGTAGGCTCCTTTTGTGTGCCGGTACAAGGGACGGTTTTGCAGGGCTAAGTATGTAACCCAATGGCCTATCGGCCAAACTTATGTGAAGTGTGATTTCAGCGCGCCAAGCCCGGGGCTAAGCGTTGATGTTGGTCATCACATGCTTGATGCGGGTGTAATCCTCAAAGCCATAGCTAGAGAGATCCTTGCCGTATCCGCTGCGCTTATAACCACCATGAGGCATCTCAGCCACAAGAGGAATATGGGTGTTGATCCAGACACATCCGAAGTCGAAGGCTTTGGCCATACGCATCGCGCGGCCGTGGTCCTTGGTCCACACCGATGATGCAAGTCCGTAGTCGACGCCATTGGCCATCGCCACCGCCTCGGCCTCATCCTTGAACTTCTGAATCGTGATGACAGGACCGAAAATCTCAGACTGAATCAACTCATCTGACTGCTGAAGGTCAGCAATCACAGTCGGAGCAATGAAGTAGCCAGGCAACCCTGAAGGCGCTCCTCCGGCGACGACTCGAGCATGAGATGGGACGCGAGCGATAAAGCCATTAACGCGCTCGAACTGATTGGCGTTGTTGACTGGGCCTACAAGTACATCTTGATCTGGCGCACCCATGGCAATCTGGTTGGTCGCTTGATCTGCAAGCAACTTCACCATCTCTTCATAGACGCCCTCTTGCACTAAGACTCGAGTAGCAGCTGTGCAATCTTGTCCTGCATTAAAGAAGCCAGCGATCGCAATGCCTTCTGCCGCTGCTGCGAGATCGGCATCATTAAAGACAACGACAGGAGCCTTGCCTCCAAGTTCGAGGTGGACGCGCTTCAGCGACTTTGATGCAGCTCCTGCCACAGCCATACCCGCTGCGACAGATCCAGTAATTGAAACCATGGCAGGTGTTGCGTGATCTACAAGAAGTGCGCCTGTTGCGCGCTCGCCCGTGACAACGTTGATAACGCCAGCTGGAAGAAATTCAGACATGACCTGAGCCATTAATACAGTCGATGCCGGCGTTGTATCGGAAGGCTTGAGCACAACAGTGTTACCTGCCGCAATTGCGGGTGCCCACTTCCAGACCGCCATCATCATGGGATAGTTCCATGGAGTTACCTGTGCGCAGACACCAACTGGTTCGCGGCGAATAAACGATGTCATTCCGCGCATGTATTCCCCGGCTGACTTACCCTCAAGGTTGCGAGCAGCGCCAGCAAAGAAACGAATTTGGTCGACCATCGGCGGAACTTCTTCTGATGCAGTAAGCCCCAGTGGCTTTCCGCAGTTCTCAGATTCAACAGCTACAAACTCATCGGCACGAGCTTCAATGGCATCGGCAATCTTAAGAAGAGCGCGCTGGCGCTCTGATGGTGTGGAATCGCGCCAATCGACAAAAGCGTTACTTGCTGCCTTCATCGCAGCATCAACATCGGCAGCGCTCGAGATCGGAGCGGTAGCAAACGGCTCTCCGGTTGCTGGATTAATCAGTGTTGTCGTCTCACCTGACTTTGAATCTACTGACTGGCCGTTAATGAAGTTCTGCAGTTTTTTCACGTGAGCGCTCCTTGTAAGAGTGGTGACTTTTTTACGATGAGGAAGATTCTAGGGCGTTACTTTGAACTTTCACTAGCGGCAAGCTGACCGCAAGCGCCATCAATTTCGCGTCCACGAGTATCGCGCACCGTTACTGGCACTCCATAGGATTCGAGGACGCGGACAAATTCTGCTTCATCTTCGCGGCGCGAGGCGGTCCACTTCGATCCAGGTGTTGGGTTGAGTGGAATCAAGTTGACGTGAGCAGCCCGGTTTTTAAGGAGGCGACCAAGAAGGTCTGCACGCCATGCTTGATCGTTGATATCGCGAATAAGTGCATACTCGATTGAATAACGACGACCTGTCTTCTTTTCGTAAGCATCTGCTGCTGCAAGAATCTCACGAACCGGAAAACGATTGTTGATGGGTAC
>NZ_JBJTMK010000049.1:0-8008 GCF_046070465.1 Candidatus Planktophila sp.
GCGACGTGCTGAAAGTCGTCCAACGATCTCATCATCAGGAAGTGAAAACTCAAGAACAGCGTTTAATGGGGTCTTCTTATCAAGCATCATCGCGCGTAACACCTCTGCTTGCGCAACATTGCGTGGCCATCCATCAAGTAAGAAGCCATTAACTGCATCAGCCTCTTCTAAACGTGCTGCAACCATTTCATTGGTAATTGCATCTGGAACTAGCTCGCCACGATCCATAAACTCGCGTGCTTTATTTCCAAGTTCGGTTCCGGCCTTTAAATTTGCGCGGAAAATATCACCAGTTGCGATGTGTGGAATTGAGTAGTGCGCAGCAAGGAATTGAGCTTGTGTTCCCTTACCTGCGCCTGGTGGACCTACCAGGACTAAACGCATTAGTGAAGGAATCCCTCGTATGAACGCTGCTGTAGTTGTGACTCGATCTGCTTTGCAGTATCAAGACCTACACCTACAACGATCAGGATCGCTGTTCCACCAAATGGGAAGTTCTGTGTTGCACCAAAGACAACTAGTGCTGCGATTGGAATAACTGCAACAAGTGCCAAGTACAAAGATCCTGGAGCAGTGATACGTGAAAGAACATACTGTAGGTACTCAGATGTTGGCTTTCCTGCACGAATACCAGGAACGAATCCACCGTACTTCTTCATATTATCTGCAACCTCATCTGGGTTGAAGGTAATTGCAACATAGAAGTATGTGAAGAAAATAATGAGTAGTGCATACGCAGCTACATAAATTGGGTGATCGCCCTTAACAAAGTTACGGCTAATCCATACCGCCCATGCAGCCTGGCTATTTGTGAAGTTCACAATCAGCGAAGGAATGTAGAGCAATGATGAAGCGAAAATTACTGGGATAACACCAGCCTGATTAACCTTGATTGGGATGTAAGTGCTTGTTCCACCGTATGCCTGACGTCCAACCATACGCTTTGCATATTGAACTGGAATACGACGCTGCGCCTGCTCCACGAATACAACCGCTGCTACTACCAAGATTCCAACAGCCATAACAAAGAGGAATGCGAAAAATCCCTTTTGTAGCTTGATTGACCATAGTTGGCTTGGGAAACCTGCTGCGATCGATGTAAAGATCAAGATTGACATACCGTTACCGACACCGCGATCAGTGATTAACTCACCAAGCCACATGATTACAGATGTACCTGCAGTCATTACGAAAATCATCGTAACGATGCGCTGCCATGATGTGTCAGGAATAATTGCAAGCGAACATCCTGAGATCAAACGACCAGGTGTACGAGCAACCGCGATCAAACCAGTTGATTGCAATACTGCAAGACAGATTGTTAAGTAACGTGTGTACTGAGTTAACTTCGCTGTTCCAGATTGTCCTTCAGCCTTCAACGCTTCAAATCGTGGGATTACCACTGTTAGAAGTTGAATGATGATTGAGCTGGTGATGTAAGGCATGATTCCCAAAGCGAAAACAGAGAGCTTAATAAGCGCTCCACCGCTAAATAGGTTGATCAAGCCAAACAATCCACCAGATTGAACAGTCTTCAAACACTCTTGGACATTTCCATAAGAAACACCTGGTGTAGGAACAACTGAGCCAAAACGGAACAAGGCCATGATTGAGAGAGTGAAGAAGATCTTCTTTCGAAGTTCTGGCGTCTTAAATGCCATTCCAAATGCGCTAAGCATCAACCTTCTCCAACTCTCTAAATCAACGACTTCTTATAGTGTATTTGTTGAACCGCCAGCTGCTGCAATCTTTTCGATCGCTGAAGCTGAGAATGCATGTGCTGTAACAGATACCTTGACAGCGATATCGCCGTTTCCGAGAACCTTTACCGGCAATGAATCGCGAACTGCGCCCTTAGCAATGAGATCAGCAACTGTTACATCGCCACCCTTTGGGAAGAGTGCGTTGATTGTTGAGACGTTAACCGCCTGGTACTCAACGCGTGCTGGGTTCTTAAATCCACGTAGCTTTGGAAGACGCATTACGAGTGGAAGCTGACCACCCTCGAAGCCCGGACGAACCGTGTTACGAGCGTGAGTTCCCTTGCCACCACGACCTGCAGTCTTACCCTTCGATGCCTCACCGCGACCCTTACGAGTCTTGGCCTTCTTAGCACCTGGAGCTGGACGAAGATGATGAAGTTTGAGAGTCATCTTTATTCGACCTCCTCTACCTTGATCAAGTGACGAGCAGCTACTGCCATGCCACGAATTTCTGGACGATCTTCTTTAACGACAACATCGTTGATGCGCTTTAAACCGAGAGAACGAACAGTGTTGCGAATCTCTGGCTTATTGCCAACTGTTGACTTAATCTGAGTGATTTTCAAACGTGGCATTAGGCACCAACTGTCTGCTGTGAAGCACGGATAATTGCAGCAGGTGCAACATCTTCAAGTGGACGACCACGTCGAGTTGCAATCTGCTCTGGAGACTCGAGCATCTTCAGCGCTGCAACAGTGGCGTGAACCATGTTGATTGCATTAGATGATCCGAGTGACTTTGTAAGAACATCGTGAATACCAGCACACTCAAGTACTGCACGCACAGGACCACCAGCGATAACTCCGGTACCTGGGCTAGCTGGGCGAAGAAGAACTACGCCTGCAGCAGTCTCACCTTGAACTGGGTGAGGAATTGTTCCCTGGACGCGTGGAACCTTGAAGAATGACTTCTTAGCCTCTTCAACAGCCTTTGCAATCGCAGCTGGAACTTCCTTTGACTTGCCGTATCCGATACCAACGAGACCGTTTCCGTCACCAACAACTACGAGAGCTGTGAATGAGAAACGACGTCCGCCCTTTACAACCTTAGATACGCGGTTGATGAAAACTACGCGCTCTGTGTAAGGAGACTTCTCGCGTTCGCGATCGTCACGACGACCTTCGCGACGTTCGCCGCGACCTTTGTTAGCTGGTGCACCAGTTGATGGAGCAGCTGTTGTTGTTTCAATAGCCATATTAGAACTCCAATCCGTTCTCTCGTGCAGCATCTGCAACAGCTGCGATGCGACCGTGGTACTTGTAACCAGCGCGGTCGAATACAACTGCTGAAACGCCAGCCTTCTTAGCGCGCTCAGCTACGAGAGCTCCAACCTTCTTTGCCTTATCTGTCTTTTCGCCAGATGCAGCGCGAAGATCTGCTTCCATTGTTGATGCGTAAGCAAGTGTTAAACCTTGTGTGTCATCAATAACCTGAACGAACAGGTGACGTGATGAACGTGAAACTACGAGGCGTGGACGTGATGGTGTGCCTGAGATCTTCTTGCGAAGACGGAAAGCACGACGAGCGCGCGCGTTCTGCGCATTGCCCTTGCGGACCTTAACTCCGATTGCCATTACTTCTTACCTGCCTTTCCAGCCTTGCGAAGAACCTTTTCGCCTTCAAGACGAAGACCCTTGCCCTTGTAAGGATCTGCCTTGCGAAGCTTCTTTACCTTCGCTGCTGTTTCGCCAACAAGCTGCTTATCGATTCCGCTGATAACAAGCTTTGTTGGTGACTCAACCTTGTAGCTGATTCCTTCTGGTGCTGGGAAGTTAATTACGTGGCTGTAGCCGAGCTGGAACTCAAGGTCCTTACCCTTTTCAGCAACACGGTAACCAACACCAACAATGTTGATTGTGAGTGAGTAGCCGTTTGTTACACCTTCGATGATGTTCGCAACGAGTGTGCGAGACAAGCCGTGAAGTGAACGAACCATGCGCTCATCGTTGGGACGGGCAACAGTGATAACACCATCAGCCTGTGAAACCTTGATTGGCTCAGCAACTGTCAATGAAAGTGATCCCTTAGGACCCTTTGCAGAGACTTGCTGGCCATTGATTGTTACTTCTACTCCGCTAGGAACAGTGATGGGCATACGACCAATACGTGACATAGTCGATTACCATACGTAAGCGAGAACTTCTCCGCCTACGCCCTTCTTGTTAGCCTGCTTATCGGTCAAGAGACCAGATGAAGTAGAGATGATTGCAACACCGAGTCCACCAAGTACCTTAGGAAGCGCAGTTGACTTCGCGTAAACACGAAGACCTGGCTTTGATACACGGCGAAGACCTGCGATTGAACGCTCACGGTTTGCACCAAACTTAAGATCGAGTGTCAGAGTCTTTCCAACACCGTTCTCGTTTGAAACGATACGGAAGTCAGCGATGTAACCCTCCGTCTTGAGGATTTCTGCGATACGAACCTTTACCGATGATGACGGCATTGAAACCGTGTCATGGTAAGCAGAGTTCGCGTTACGCAGACGAGACAACATGTCTGCGATCGGATCTGTCATTGTCATACGTGGCCTGTGGCCTTTCTCGAATTAGTATCCAAGCGATCTGCTTGGACTTTTTTCGTTGTAGTTGTTACCAAGAAGCTTTTGTAATACCAGGAAGCTCACCACGGTGAGCCATTTCGCGGAAGCAAACACGGCAGATGCCAAACTTCTGATAAACAGAGTGTGGACGACCGCAGCGTGAGCAACGTGTGTAACCGCGAACTTTGAACTTTGGCTTGCGAGCAGCTTTAACCTTGAGTGATGTTTTAGCCATTCTTATGCCTCCTTGAAAGGAAAACCGAGCAACTTCAAGAGTGCGCGACCTTCTTCGTCGTTCTTTGCTGTGGTTACGATTGTGATGTCCATACCGCGTGGACGATCAACCTTGTCCTGCTCGATCTCTGGGAAAACAACCTGCTCGGTAAGACCGAATGTGTAGTTGCCCTTGCCATCGAACTGCTTTGGTGAGAGACCGCGGAAGTCACGGATACGTGGAAGCGAGATTGAGAGAAGACGGTCTGTGAACTCCCACATACGATCTCCACGCATTGTCACGTGTGCACCAATTGGCATGCCTTCGCGAAGCTTGAACTGCGCGATTGACTTACGTGCCTTAGTGACCTGTGGCTTCTGGCCGGTGATTGTTGCGAGATCGCGGATAGCACCTTCGATCAACTTTGAATCACGAGCAGCGTCACCGACACCCATGTTGACGACAACCTTGGTAAGGGTTGGGATCATCATTGGGTTCTTGTAACCGAACTGCTCCTTGAGAGCCTTCTGGATCTCTGAACGGTAACGCGCCTTGAGGCGAACATCTGTTGTTGTTGACATTATTAGATGTCCTTTCCGGTGCGACGTGAGATACGAACGTTCTTGCCTTCGTCATCTTTGCGAACGCCAAGACGTGTTGCCTTGCCATCTGCATCGACAGCCTGAACGTTTGAGATGTGGATCGAAGCTTCCTGAGTGATGATGCCGCCGACCTTTACTCCACGCTCCGTGGTTGTCTCTTTTGTATGACGCTGAATGCGGTTGACGCCTTCAACAGTGACACGATCGCCATCAACATGGAGAACCTTGCCGGTTACTCCCTTGTTCTTTCCGGCGATAACGAGCACGTTATCGTCTTTCTTAATCTTCGCCATGGTTTAGAGCACCTCCGGAGCAAGTGAAATGATCTTCATGTAGCGCTTGTCGCGAAGTTCGCGTGCAACTGGGCCGAAGATACGAGTTCCGCGTGGTTCGCCGTCAGCCTTGAGGATGACAGCTGCGTTCTCGTCAAACTTGATGTAAGAACCGTCTGGACGACGACGCTCTTTTACTGTGCGAACGATGACAGCCTTAACGACTTCACCCTTCTTCACTGTTCCGCCAGGAATTGCATCCTTAACTGAACATACGATGATGTCACCGATACCTGCGTAGCGACGCTTGGATCCGCCGAGTACACGAATACAGAGAAGCTCTTTAGCTCCTGTGTTATCCGCGACGCGAAGGCGAGATTCTTGCTGAATCATTTTTTATTCCACCCGTCCCTTACTTAGCCTTCTCGATGATTGAAACTAAACGCCAGCGCTTTGATGCAGATAGTGGACGTGTCTCCATGATGATTACACGGTCACCGATGCCAGCTGAGTTGGTCTCATCATGTGCCTTGAGCTTCTGTGAGCGGCTCATAACCTTTGAGTAGATACCGTGTGCAACACGATTCTCTACCTCAACAACGATGGTCTTATCCATCTTGTCTGAAGTTACGATGCCTTCACGAGTTTTGCGATCTGCGCGATCTACTGAATTAGACATTATGCAGCGCCTCCAATTCCTAGTTCGCGTTCACGAATAATTGTGTAGATACGCGCGATGTCCTTGCGTACCTGACCGAGGCGGCCATGTGACTCGAGCTGACCTGTAGCTGCCTGGAAACGAAGGTTGAAAAGTTCTTCCTTGTTCTCACGTAGCTTTGCAGTGAGCTCCTCTGGTGATAATTGACGAAGTTCATCGTTAGAAATAGTCGTCATCTTTACGCCTCCTCACGCTTTACAACACGGCACTTCATTGGAAGCTTGTGAATTGCAAGGCGCATTGCCTCTGTTGCAACTTCCTCTGATACACCTGAAATTTCAAACATTACGCGACCTGGCTTAACGTTTGCGATCCACCATTCTGGAGAACCCTTACCGGAACCCATACGAGTTTCAGCTGGCTTCTTTGTGAGTGGACGGTCTGGATAGATATTGATCCATACCTTTCCACCACGCTTGATGTAACGTGTCATCGCAATACGTGCTGCTTCAATCTGACGGTTTGTTACGTATGCAGGTGCGAGAGCTTGGATACCAAAGTCACCAAATGCGACCTGTGTTCCACCCTTTGCTCCACCACTACGTGATGGGTGGTGCTGCTTACGGTGCTTAACCTTGCGAGGGATCAACATTAGTTAGCCGCTCCTTCCTGTGCAGGTGCTGCAACTGGCGCATCGTTACGTGGTGCACGTGGTGCACGTGGGCGACGATCTGCCTTTGGAGCGCGTGCTTCTTCAAGAGCCTTCGCTGCACGCTCTGCGCGTGAACCGATAACTTCACCCTTGTAGATCCATACCTTGACGCCTAAGCGACCGAATGTTGTATGTGCTTCGTAGAAGCCATAATCAATATCCGCACGAAGTGTGTGTAGTGGAACGCGACCTTCACGGTAGAACTCTGAACGTGACATTTCTGCGCCACCAAGACGACCACCGCACTGAACACGGATGCCCTTTGCGCCAGCCTTGAGAGCTGACTGCATTGACTTACGCATTGCGCGACGGAAAGAAACGCGTGCTGCGAGCTGCTCTGCGATGCCCTGTGCAACAAGCTGCGCATCAACTTCTGGGTTCTTAACCTCGAGGATGTTGAGCTGAACTTGCTTGCCTGTGAGCTTCTCAAGCTTTTGGCGAATGATGTCTGCTTCTTGACCACGACGGCCAATAACAATTCCTGGACGCGCTGTATGAAGGTCGATACGTACACGATCACGTGTGCGCTCGATTTCAATGCGTGAAACGCCTGCGCGCTCCATTCCCTTTGTCATCATTCGACGGATTTCGACATCTTCCTTGACGTAATCCTTGTACAACTTATCTGCATACCAACGTGACTTGAACTCAGTTGTAATGCCTAGGCGGAAGCCATGTGGATTTACTTTTTGACCCATTTAGTTGGACGCTCCCTTCGCAGCTAGTGGCGACTTCTCACTACGCTTTGGGCTACGTGTTTGCGCAGACTGTGGAGCTCGTGAAATTGACTTTGATACGTTCTTATCAGCGCTGACGGCAACGGTGATATGTGATGAACGCTTGAGGATACGGAAACCGCGACCCTGTGCACGTGGACGGAAACGCTTCATTGTGCGTCCCTCATCAACGAGTGCTTCTACAACCCAGAGCTCGGAAGCATCGCGGATTGCTGGGTTCTGCTGCTTAGCGTTTGCTACAGCTGAGTTGAGAAGTGTGTAAACATCATCTCCGGCAGCTTGTGGTGCAAACTTAAGAACAGAAAGTGCTTCATCTGCACGCATTCCACGAACCAAGTCGACAACGCGACGAGCCTTCTGTGGTGTGTGGCGGATGTCGCGCAAGATTGCGCGGCCGACTACAGGCTTATCAGTATTAGCCACGGTTAGCTCTCCGATCGTCCTTAACGTGACCCTTGAAGGTACGTGTTGGTGCGAATTCACCGAGCTTGTGGCCGATCATCGCATC
>NZ_JBJTMK010000050.1:0-3466 GCF_046070465.1 Candidatus Planktophila sp.
CCTGGGCAGTCAACGTGTGCGTAGTGACGCTTCTCTGTCTGGTACTCGATGTGAGCGATAGAGATTGTGATACCGCGCTGGCGCTCTTCAGGAGCCTTATCGATCTGATCGAAAGGTGTGAATGGGTTTACATCTGGGTACTTGTCGTGCAATACCTTTGAAATAGCCGCTGTAAGTGTTGTCTTTCCATGGTCAATGTGACCGATGGTTCCGATGTTTACGTGTGGCTTGTTACGCTCAAACTTGGCTTTTGCCATTTTCGTATCCTCTTTCGTTTCTAGTGCTTAGTTATTAGGGGTTGTGCTTTTCTACTTATTAGGGAGTAAAGGATTATTCGCCGCGAACCTTCGCAACGATCTCCTTCATTACATTGCCGGGAACTTCAGCATATGAATCGAATTCCATGCTGTAGCTCGCGCGACCTTGTGTTCTAGAGCGAAGATCTCCGACATAACCGAACATCTCCGACAATGGAACTAGCGCCCTAACAACGCGGGCACCTGACCGCTCGTCCATGGCCTGAATCTGACCACGACGACTATTGAGATCGCCGATGACATCACCCATGAAGTCTTCAGGGGTAACAACTTCGACCTTCATTACTGGCTCGAGAATTGCAGGATCAGCAAGCTTTGCTGCTTCCTTAAATGCTGCAATACCAGCCACCTTGAATGCGAGTTCAGATGAGTCAACATCGTGATACGCGCCGTCAAGAAGAGTTACTCGTACATCTGTAAGTGGGTAGCCAGCAAGTGGGCCTGAGGTCATTGCTTCGCGGCATCCTGCATCTACTGAAGGGATGTACTCCTTTGGAACACGACCACCGGTGATCTTGTTGACGAATTCATATCCGCCTTCGATTTCACCTGTTGGAAGAGGCTCGACAGCAATCTGGATCTTTGCGAACTGACCAGAACCACCTGTCTGCTTCTTGTGTGTGTAGTCGTGACGTGCAACTGGCTTACGAAGTGTTTCGCGGTATGCAACCTGTGGCTTACCAACGTTAGCTTCAACCTTGAACTCGCGACGCATACGGTCTACGAGAATTTCGAGGTGGAGCTCACCCATACCAGCAATGATTGTCTGGCCTGTCTCTTCATCTGTCTCAACATGGAATGTTGGATCTTCTTCTGAGAGACGCTGAATAGCGACGCCAAGTTTTTCCTGGTCGCCCTTAGTCTTTGGCTCGATAGCAACAGAGATAACTGGTGCTGGGAAGTCCATTGACTCGAGGACTACTGGCTTAGCTGGATCACAGAGAGTCTCACCTGTTGTTGTGTCCTTAAGACCCATAACAGCAACGATCATTCCTGCACCAACATTGTCACGCTCTTCGCGCTTGTTAGCGTGCATCTGGTAAATCTTTCCGATGCGCTCCTTGCGGTTCTTAGCAGAGTTCAAGATTGTTGAACCTGTCTCAAGAACGCCAGAGTAAACACGGATAAATGTGAGCTTTCCAAGGTGTGGATCAGTCATGATCTTGAATGCGAGAGCTGAGAATGGCTCTGAGTTATCAGGCTTACGTGTTACCTCAACCTCTGAGTCGTGCATATCTGTACCGACGATTGCATCAACATCGAGTGGTGATGGAAGGTAGCGAGTAACTGCATCGAGCATTGGCTGAACGCCCTTGTTCTTAAATGCAGAACCTGTAAGAACTGGTGAAAGCTTTGCAGCGATTGTTGCGCGGCGGATACCAGCAATAATTTCAGCAGTTGAAAGTTCAGCGCCCTCAAGGAACTTCTCCATGATTGCATCGTCGTTCTCTGCAAGAGTTTCTAGCATCTGTGCGCGAGCAGCAGTAGCGGCATCAACCATATCCGCAGGAATTTCTTCAACTACGTAGTCTTCGCCCTTCTTTGTTTCGCCACGCCATACGAGCGCCTTCATTTCGATGAGGTCAACTACACCGATGAAATCTGATTCGAGTCCGATAGGAAGCTGAAGTACGAGAGCAACTGCATTGAGTCGATCCTTGATCATGCCAACACACTTGTCGAATGAAGCACCTGTACGGTCGAGCTTGTTAACGAAACAGATACGTGGAACTGAGTAACGATCTGCTTGGCGCCATACTGTTTCAGATTGTGGCTCTACACCTGCAACACCGTCGAATACTGCAACAGCACCGTCGAGAACACGGAGTGAACGCTCTACCTCGACTGTGAAGTCAACGTGACCTGGTGTATCGATGATGTTGATGAGGTGGTTCTTCCATGAACATGTTGTTGCAGCTGAAGTGATCGTGATACCACGCTCTTGCTCCTGCTCCATCCAGTCCATCGTTGCTGCACCTTCGTGCACTTCACCGATCTTGTATGAGATACCTGTGTAGAAGAGGATGCGCTCAGTTGTAGTTGTTTTACCCGCATCGATGTGCGCCATGATTCCGATATTGCGAACCGTAGCTAGATCGATCTTCTCTACTGCTGCCACTTATATTCCTCTTCTCGTTTACTTAAATACTTTGTTGTTAGCTCTGTTATTAGCTAGCGATTACCAGCGATAGTGTGCGAAAGCCTTGTTAGCTTCAGCCATCTTGTGTGTATCTTCGCGGCGCTTTACAGCAGCACCTAGACCGTTAGCTGCATCAAGAAGCTCGTTCTGAAGACGCTCTGACATTGACTTCTCGCGACGAAGACGTGAGTAATCCACCAACCAGCGAAGCGCGAGAGTTGTTGCACGACCTGACTTAACTTCGATTGGGACCTGGTAGGTAGCACCACCGACGCGACGTGACTTAACTTCAATCGCTGGGCGAATGTTGTCGAGTGCGCGCTTCAATGTGATTACAGGATCAACGTCTGTCTTTGCACGTGTTCCTTCAAGAGCTGTGTAGACGATGCCTTCAGCTGTTGAACGCTTACCGTGAAGAAGAATCTTGTTAATGAGAGCTGTTACAACTGGTGAGTTGTAAACAGGATCAGCAACAACAGGTGACTTCGGAGCAGGACCTTTACGTGGCATTAGCTAGCCTTCTTTTCTCTCTTAGCGCCGTAGCGTGAACGTGATTGCTTGCGGTTCTTTACACCCTGTGTATCGAGTGATCCGCGAATAATCTTGTAACGAACACCTGGTAGATCCTTTACGCGACCACCGCGTACAAGAACGATTGAGTGCTCTTGAAGGTTGTGACCTTCACCTGGAATGTATGCAGTTACTTCCATGCCACTAGTAAGACGAACACGTGCAACTTTACGAAGCGCAGAGTTAGGCTTCTTAGGTGTTGTTGTGTACACACGTGTGCAAACACCACGACGCTGAGGTGATCCCTTAAGCGCAGGTGTTGATGTCTTCGTAGTCTTTTCTGCACGACCACGACGCACTAGCTGCTGAATTGTTGGCACTACATTCTCCTTTTATGTAATGTGAAAAAACATCTTGCGATTTTTCACATCTAACTTTCCGGCCTTTTTCACGCTCAACCTCCGACCCACGCGGTCGGGTGTGTTGCATGCAGAAAGCG
>NZ_JBJTMK010000051.1:0-6305 GCF_046070465.1 Candidatus Planktophila sp.
GGGCTCTGTGATTTCCAGTCTTTGCCGGGGCGGCAAAGTAGGCCTTGGGATACCAACGACGGGATAGCTCTTTGATTGTTGAGACATCAATGGTTCGGTAATGCAAGAAATCGGCAAGGATTTTCATATCTCGGGCAATGAAGTTGCGATCGACGGAGACAGAGTTTCCCGCGAGTGGAGATTTACCTGCAACGACACCGGCAGATTTGAGATATTCCAAGATCTGCTTCTCAGCATCTGCCATATCTATGCCATGGGGGATCTCGTTGATCAAACCGGACGAGGTATGCATCTTGCGGACAAAGTCATTCATCCCGGCTAACTGGCCGTCGGTGGCATGGATAACAAGGTCAATGCCTTCGCCGATGATGTTGAGCTCTGAGTCGGTTACAAGGACCGCAATTTCCACCAAGGCATCGGTCTCCAAGGAGAGGCCCGTCATTTCGCAATCAATCCAGACGAGGAAGGGGAGTTCGGAGGCCATAGGGGGAGCGTAGTGGTTATGCGGAGGTTTCAACTCTCGTTCACCTTCCGTTAACCAAGTATCCGCTTATTTTCCTAGCGTTGGGTGAAGGATGCTACACATGTCGATCACCCTGGATGCGGGCAAAGCTCCTGCGCCTCGCGAAATTACCACAAATCCACGTGTCTCAGACAAGATATTTCGTGGGGTTGTCAGCGGCTTTGGATTTACAGCTCTTCTGATTCTGACGCTCATCGGAGTATTTCTCTCTGTTCGTGGAATTCAAACTCTTCATTCACAGGGATTTGGATTCCTCACTCGATATAACTGGGATGTAAATCAAACTGACACAGGGGCAAGCTACGACATGGGTATCGGCGCCATGTTGCTGGGAACGGTCGTTATCTCATTTATCGCTCTTGCAGTGGGCGTACCGCTCTCGATCGCAATGGCGCTCTTCCTTACCTTTTACGCTCCACCTCGAATCAAGAATTTATTAGTCTCCATCGTTGACCTCATGGCAGCTTTTCCATCAGTGCTCTTTGGTCTCTGGGGCTTCTTCGTTCTGATGCCGATGGCGACATATTGGGCAAAGATAATTTTTAAGTATATGAATTGGTTCCCGTTATTTGATGCGCCGCAATACTTCTTCGAGCGCTCGCCATTTATTGCAGGTTTAGTTCTTGCAATCATGATTATTCCTATCGTTACATCGGTAGCACGTGAAGTTTTTGCTCAGACTCCACTCGATCGAATCCAAGCTGCATATGCACTGGGAGCAACAAAATGGGGCGTTATCAAATCTGTAGTCTTCCCATTTGGTAGCAGCGGTTTGGTAGGCGGAGCGATGCTCGGCCTCGGTCGCGCATTCGGCGAAACGGTTGCGGTCTACACCGTTCTCAATATTGTCTTTAAGGGCAACCTCCACATCCTTTATGGCGCAGGTGGAAACGTTGCATCGATGATTATCCTCAAGTGGGGCGAAGCAACTGGTGAAGAGACAACAGCTCTCTTAGCTGCAGGTTTTATTCTCTTCGTTCTGACTCTGCTGGTAAATCTGCTCGCAAACTTCATCGTCCGTAATACTTTGAAATCAGGTAAGTAAACATGAGCATGAATACTGAGGATGTCGTAGTTGTGAAGCCACGCAAGCCGTGGAAGCCAACAAAACAGGAGCGAATTCAAACCGTCATTGTTATTGTAGGTGGCTTAATACTCGCTGGTTTGGCTGTCAAAAGTACTGGCTTAGACGGAAAGCTTGGATTCTGGTTCGCATTTATTCTCGCTTCAACAGCTCTCCAAGTCTTTTTCGGGGTTCGTAAATTTGGCCGTAAAGCCTTAGGCGATTCCATCGCCACCTCAAT
Organism: Candidatus Planktophila sp.; assembly: GCF_046070465.1. Taxonomy (GTDB): domain Bacteria; phylum Actinomycetota; class Actinomycetes; order Nanopelagicales; family Nanopelagicaceae; genus Planktophila. Next base: position 1,828 of record NZ_JBJTMK010000051.1, read on the forward strand.
GATCTATATCGGGGCAACAGTCACATTTGCACCGGTAGCGAGCATTCTCTTTATTACCCTCAAGAATGGCGTTAAGGGTCTTCGTTGGAACTTATTTACAACTGATATGTTTAACGCGTCTTTCCTTGATCCAATTGGAATCGGCGGGCTGCTCCACGCATTGGTCGGCACCGTTATTTTGATTGTGATAGCGATGATTCTGAGTGTCCCGATGGGCATCATGACTGCGCTCTATCTCACGGAGATCCGCGGACGTGGTGCAGCCTTCATTCAATTCGTGGTTCAGGCGATGTCAGGCGTTCCTTCTGTTGTTGCCGGACTCTTTATCTTTACCTCTGTAATTTTGATCTCGCCGCTCAAAGCCTCTGGCGCTGCTGGTGCTCTTGCGCTCACAATTTTGATGATTCCTACAGTTACTCGTACAGCTCAGGAAGTGCTCCTGCTCGTACCCAATGATCTCCGCGAAGCTGGCCTCGCAATGGGCGCTACTCAGTGGAAGACGGTGGCAACAATCGTGGTCCCAGCTGCACGTAACGGCTTAATTACTGCGACTATCTTGGGCGTTGCTCGAATCGCAGGCGAGACAGCACCCCTGATCTTCACAATTGGTGGCGCGGATAAGCTCAATCTCAATCCCTTTAAAGATTATCAATCTGCAATGCCTTTCTATGTTTGGAAAGGCTTCGCCTTAGGAACCCCTGAATCAATTCAACGTTCATGGACTGCAATTCTCATCCTTCTTATTTTTGTACTTGCACTTTTCACAGCTGCGCGCTCACTTGGTGGACGGAGAATGAAGTAATGACAACTAATAACGATAATTTTGCTCAGAATCAAGAGGGAGAAGAAATGTCTACTCAAGAAGTCGCATCGTCATCACTAGCGAGCATCTCTAGCGAAAACTTTGGCAAGCGCGCACCAGGCAATATTGCTCTAGGTTCTGGCCTTGAGGCACGTGGTGTGCATGCATGGTTTGGAAAGCACCACGCTCTCTCTAACATCTCACTTGATTTCAATGCCGGAACAGTTACTGCACTGATTGGACCATCAGGGTGTGGAAAGTCCACCTTTATCCGCACTCTCAACCGCATGCACGAGTTCATTCCCTCTGCAGCGATGGCTGGTGAAGTTCTCCTCGATGGCAAAGATGTTTATGCTCCCGGAACCGATGTAACAAAGATTCGCCTTCAAATCGGTATGGTCTTCCAGAAACCAAACCCATTCCCTTCAATGACTATTGGCGAAAACGTCCTCTCTGGCATCAAGCTCGCTCAGCTTAAAGTTGAAAATAAGGATGACCTTCTAGAAGAGTGCCTCGTCCGCGCTGGCTTGTGGAAAGAGGTAAAGGATCGCCTCGGTGCTCACGCTGGCGGTCTCTCAGGTGGCCAGCAGCAGCGTCTCTGCATTGCGCGCTCTCTTGCGGTTAAGCCCAAGGTATTGCTGATGGATGAACCTTGCTCTGCCCTGGATCCGGGATCAACCCTTCGGATTGAAGACACCATCAATGAGCTCTCATCATCGATGACAATCATTATCGTGACTCACAATATGCAGCAGGCTGCTCGTGTCTCTGACTACACCGCCTTCTTCCTCTCTGAGGGTGGACCTGGTCAGATGATCGAAGTTGCGCCAACCAGCGAAATATTCTCTCGCCCCCGCGATAAGCGCACCGAGAACTATGTCTCTGGTCGCTTTGGCTAAGAAGAACTCATTCACCATCTGTTCACTTACAGTTTTGGGTTAGTTTCGACCTAATCCGCCCTGAGTTTCTTCGAGAAGTTAATTTTACCTTCGACACAATGTCCATATATCGAAGGGTTCTTAATGAACAAGTCACGTTCAATCAAGATCGCATCTTTTGCTACAGCGATCACACTTGCATTCGCACCGGTTGCACATGCAACAACATGGAAGGCTGGCGGAGCATCTTCTGTTAACGGCCTTATGGCTGCATGTAAGGCAAAGTACCAGTCAGCTACAGGCGATGACTTCCCTTATAACGGAACAGGTTCTGGAGACGGTAAGACAGGTCTTAAGAATGGTTCATTTGATTTCGCATTCTCAGATTCAACAGAATCATCACCAATCTCAGGTGAATTGCACCTCCCAGCATTCGTGTGGCCAGTAGCGGTCCTCACAAACACAGGTGGATCAAATAAGCCACTTACACTTTCAACAGAGACTCTTGCAAAGATTTTCGCTGGCAAGATCACACGTTGGGATGATGAAGCAATCGTTGCAGATAACAATCGTGCAATCACAACAATTATCTACTCAAAGAACTCAGATGGATCAGTAAAGAAGGACGCTAAGGGAGCTCCTGTTGTACTCCGTACACAGACACTCACACAGCACCGTATTCTTCCATCAAAGCCAATCACTGTTTTCTACCGTACAAAGAACTCAGGAACAACAAACAACCTCACACGTGCTTTCAACAAGCTCTACCCATCACTATGGACAAAGGCTGCTAACGATTCATTCGCAACAGCATTCCCAGGTGATATCACTGCTAACCCACAGTTCTTCCGTGGAGCAGCTGGTTCAGGAGATGTTGCTAACGGTGTAAAGGCAACTCCTTACTCAATTACATATGCTGAAGTTGGTTTCGCAAAGGCTCCTTACAACCTTGCAATTACAAAGGTGATCAACGCTGCAGGTAACGCAATCGTTCCATCATCTGATTCAGCTATGGCCGCAGCAGCAATGGCATCAGTTGATTCAAACGGTATCGTTACATTCGACTATGCAACTAAGGATGCAGATGCATACCCATTCACAGCTACAACATATGCGCTAGCACTTTCAGGTAAGTCAAACTCAGATGCAATCGCTAAGACACTTGACTACCTAGCTAACAACTGTGCAAAGGACAATCCTGCAGAAGGTTTCGGTGCATACACACCTACAAACGCTTTTGCTAAGGCGTTCGCAGTTCAGCTTGCAAAGTTGAAGAAGTAACACGAAGTACAACCTCCTAGGAATAGAACTGGCCGGACCCTTCACGGGGGTCCGGCCAGTTTCCTTTATGAGTGCGCGCCTGGCTGGAATCGAACCAGCGACAACCTGCTTAGAAGGCAGGTGCTCTATCCGACTGAGCTACAGGCGCATGTCACACTCATTACGCGTTAGGCCAATGAGGTAATGGCTAATAGTACCCAGTAAGGTTTGCAACTATGGCTGAGTTCATTTACACGATGAAGAAGGCGCGTAAAGCGCATGGCGAGAAGGTAATTCTCGATGACGTAACCCTGATGTTCCTACCTGGAGCAAAGATTGGTGTTGTTGGTCCTAACGGTGCCGGTAAGTCAACAGTTCTTCAGATCATGGCAGGGCTTCAGCAACCATCCAATGGTGAGGCTTACCTTTCACCTGGTTACACCGTCGGCATCTTGATGCAGGAGCCAAAGCTCAATGAAGAGAAGACTGTTCTCGAAAATGTGCAAGAAGGTGTTGCAGAGACAATGGAGATGGTTCGCCGCTTCAATGAGATCTCTGAGGAAATGGCAAACCCTGATGCTGATTACGACAAGTTATTGGCCGAGATGGGCGAGCTTCAAGAACAACTCGATCATCGCAATGCATGGGAGCTCGACTCACAATTAGAGCAGGCAATGGATGCACTTCGTTGCCCTCCAGGAGATGCCGACGTCAAAGTTCTCTCAGGTGGAGAAAAGCGCCGCGTCGCTCTCTGCAAGTTGCTCCTGGAAGCGCCAGATTTACTTCTTCTCGATGAGCCTACTAACCACCTCGATGCAGAATCGGTTTTATGGCTCGAGCAACACTTGGCAAAGTACCCAGGCACTGTTGTAGCTATTACTCACGATAGATACTTCTTGGACAACGTTGCTCAGTGGATTCTCGAACTCGACCGCGGTCGCGCTTATCCATATGAAGGTAACTACTCAACTTACCTTGAGACAAAAGCAGCTCGCCTCAAGGTTGAAGGCCAGAAGGATGCGAAGCGCGCAAAGCGTCTCTCTGAAGAACTCGACTGGGTTCGTCAGAATGCAAAGGGTCGTCAGGCAAAGTCAAAGGCTCGTCTTGCGCGTTATGAAGAGATGGCTGCAGAGGCCGACAAGATGCGCAAGTTGGACTTCGAAGAAATTCAGATTCCACCTGGACCACGCCTTGGAAATATCGTTGTAGAAGTTGAAAACCTTGTGAAGGGATTCGGCGACCGAGTATTGATCGATGACCTCTCATTCACGTTGCCACGCAACGGAATCGTCGGAGTAATCGGACCCAACGGTGCTGGTAAGACAACACTCTTCAAGACAATCCTCGGTCTCGAGCCAGCTGATTCAGGCAAGGTGAAAATTGGTGAGACGGTAAAGATTTCTTATGTTGATCAGTCACGTGGTGGCATCGATCCAAAGAAGACACTGTGGGAAGTTGTTTCCGATGGTTTGGACTTTATTAAGGTCGGACAAGTTGAAATGCCTTCCCGTGCATACGTTGCAGCGTTTGGATTTAAG